>NZ_QQWI01000015.1 GCF_004125825.1 Fusibacter sp. A1
AAATCAAAGATTAGGTGACGATGGCAAGAGGGATACACCCGTTCCCATCTCGAACACGGAAGTTAAGTCTCTTAGCGTCGAAAATACTTGCCGGGCAGCTGGCTGGGAAGATAGAACGTTGCCTATTTGAAAAAGACACATCAGTTTATAACTGGTGTGTTTTTTCGTATGTACAGAATGATTTATTGGACAGCAACGATCTTTTGTTCCCAGTGGCCGGTCCGTGAACAAAGTACGTTCACTTCCACCGGTTGCGAGTAAAAAACACTCGCAAGGATAGAACGTTGCCTATTTGAAAAAGACACATCAGTTTAACTGGTGTGTTTTTTCGTTTTTGGTAAAAGGGGTTGGAGAGACCTTATCTGGGGTCGGGCTCCGTGAACTCTGCCCGTGAATGAAATACAATTCACTTACGCAGTCTACGAATAAAAAGCATTCGTAGCACGATTCACTTACAGCCCCCACGAGCAAAGTTCGCTCGTGGTACGTTCGTAGTATGATATACTTAATATGGTATATATGTTAATAAAGGAGCGGGGATATGAGGGATGTTTGTCAGTATTGTGGTGAGATTAAGCGTGTGAAGGGGTTTGGTAGCAAGAATTACTGTAAGAGCTGTGCTAAGTTGATCGGGGCTAAGGGTGAGGTTAAGGTTAAGGTCAAGGTTAAGGTTAAGGTCAAGGAGGAGGAGGATCATGTTGCTGAGCGTCCTCGAGTCGATGTAAAGGATGTTGAAAATAGGTATGCTCAGTCTTATTCTACTGAGAGGGTTGTGGAATCTTCTTCTATGGACAGTGGCGATTTAAAGCCATTTGTCGGAACTCGTGTCGATAATCAAACTTATCTTAATAGATATAAGTTAGCTAAGTCTGATGCCTTTAAATACTTAAGTGTTTTCTATGGATTCTCTGCCTTGATTCTAATTACGAGACTATCGATAGAGCAAATGCCCCTTCAGATACTGCTGATTATACTATTCGGTACAGCTTGTATTGCTACTTACTTGAGTTTTGAGAATACGATGAAAGCAGATTTGGCCTATAAGCAAGGTCTTTTGCAAAAACATCCGACAATTGCCGATGACCATAACCGCTATTTTACAATTTCTACATTGCTGCTTGACGGTCAGGTGCTCAAAAGTAAGAACCTCGAGTTGAGAGATTTGCTTTGTCAGATTTGTGAGGTTGTCTATGATCTGCGCAACTCTGTGTGGATTCAAGAAATCAGCAGGTCGGGTGAAGGATCGATGTTACAACTACTTTCAATAAGGTGGACCGCCTTGTCCAGGCTGGTTTTCACTTATGGTTTTGGTTTATTTCTTATTTTGATTTTGACCAGTCACAATGCGAATCTGTTCTATTTGATTTTTATAGTGTTCCAGCTAACGGTGATTGCTATAAGTTATGTGACGGTGATGGATAAGACATTGGCTCTATATGAAAGTGATGGGCAGTTGGAGAATATCTGTATCTATGAATTTAATATTCCACTTTTTAAAAGAGAGAAGAATAGCGGTAAGATAAAACTATTTCTGGGTGCGGACATTGATCTTGAAAAGGAGCAACGGTGTGTGGTTTCTAGCACGTTCAACTCTATTGCCTTTTCGGTGCTCTTGAGTGAAGATCTTGAATATGGGGTTGAACCACCTGTTATGTCATCAGAGCCTGCAGGTCTTTTGGCTGATATAGAAGTCGATGAGGTTTCACCTATATCCAGTGAGGAGATGATTCTTTCAAGATGCGGTCATCTTGGCAGCTATGAGCAGGCTATCGTACTTGGAATCGCTCTTGATCTACTAAAGGAAGGTTATGATTTTGAACGAGCGCTCGCCATCCCTCTCAACCACGTCGATAAGAATGTCAACTTGTTCTCTAACCCTTGGTAATGTGCTATACTGTTAGGGGTAATTGATAATTTTATTTAAGGAGCATGTGATGGAATTTTTGCAAAACGAATTTGGGATATTTTTAATATCATATATACTGACAATCGCGATAACAACAGTTGGAATCGTAAAGAAACAGCAAAAAGAGTTAAAGATCTACTTAGTCAGAAACTTTGGTGCGAAGTATCGGATGATCACTTTTTTAGGCATGATGTCATTGGTTGTAAGTTTACCGATGATCTTATCGTATCTTTCGTTTTCGAATATGGCATCTGCCATGCCTATGGGTTTTGCGCTTGCGATTTATGTGACTTTGAACAGAGTAAGGATTACTGAAGAAGATTTGTCTGAAGAATAGGGGTAACTATGTCTATGATTGAGAGTATCCGTAAATTTCGTCAAAAGGAATTTGATTTGAGTTGTTCAGAAGCCACGCTGTACGCTGCTAATGAATCCTATGCCTTGCAGCTCGATGAAGAGGCTTTAAAGATGATGGCTGGTTTTAGCGGTGGAATCATGCGAGAAGATATCTGCGGTGTCGTTACAGGTAGTATTGCTGTTTTAAGTGTTCTATTTACGGATGGGGTCGCTCACCAGAGCCCTGTATTGAAACAGGCGGTAGACCATTATATGACTTCATTCGAGGCTGAGTTCGGCTCGACGAGTTGCAAAGTTTTAAAAGGAACCCATCGAGATAAGGTTGAGGATTCCTGTGACCCTGTAATTTTTAAGAATGCTGAGTTGCTAAACCAGGTCATTGAAGAATACAATAAGAATAGGTAGGATAGAAGTCGCACCCTTTGGTTGCGACTTTCTTTGAAGGAAGGTATAGATGAAATCAGAACGGTTACTTCAAATCATGTTGATGATGTTGAATCACAATCTTGTTACTGCAAAAGAACTTTCCATACGCTACGGGGTATCCATCAGGACGATCCAAAGGGATATGGACGCGCTCAGCCGCATGGGTATTCCGATACACTCTGAACAAGGGGTCCATGGCGGGTATAGTATTCCGACGGGGTATCGTATCGACAGGCATACTTTAACAAGCAAGGAACAAGCACTGATTTTAAGAACACTAAGAAGCGTGAGCGGTATGGTGGACGATTCAGATCTCAATCAGGCGGTTGCCAAGATATCGTCTGTTAGAGCGACTGACGTGCAATTGGAGCCGGTCTGGGTGGATATCCTTCCATGGGATGGGAATGACCAGTTCTCTGATCTTATTGGCATCATCAAGCAGGCTATTATTGATAAGAAGCGATTAGCTTTTGAGTATGTTAAAGCTAGTGGAACGACCAGCCAACGCAAAATAGACCCTTTCAGGGTCCTTCTGAAAGGCTATTCGTGGTATGCATATGGTTTTTGCCATCTTAGAGGGGAAAATAGATTGTTTAAGATTTCTAGAATGAGGAATCTTAAACGGATAAATGAGAATGTATACACCACCTTTAGCGGAGAAGTTCCATTTGCCAATGGAGAAGGACACGGCGAAGCAATACATGTGAAGTGTCACAAAAATATTTTTTATAATGGCGATACCTATATTGATCCATCAAAAGTGATCTTCGATGATGAAGGTTACTTTGAGGCGCTGCTTCCTTTCCAAATCGATCACTGGACCTTTGGGTACTTGCTTAGCCATAGTAACTACATGGAAGTGATTTCACCAAAAGCTGTACGCGATGAGCTATTAAAACGTGCAAAAAAAGCAGTAGACTTGTATAAGTAACTTTAAATACGACATAGACTGACATGGTTGTAGTGGTAGACTGGCTTTAGATAAAGGATTGTCTTATGTGATCAGGAGGTCGATTATGAACGATTTGATTTGTCAAAGCTGTGCAATGCCGATGAGCAACGAGAAAATGATGGGTACTGAAAAGGACGGAAGTGTGAATAGGGATTATTGTACCTACTGTTATCAGGAAGGAAAATTTACTGATGATATGAAAAATTTGGTAGAAATGATAGCCGTTTGTATACCACATATGGTTTCTGAAGGGTTGAGTGAAATCGACGCAAAAAATATTTTGCAAAATACACTTCCGAATTTGAAAAGATGGAGTGTATGAAACGACAAAAAAAGAGCTGTTTCATTAAGACAGAATAGTCAAACATTTTTAAAACTTCTTAGTGTTTTCAACACTTTTAAGTTTTAAAAATGTTGTCTTTCGGGTATGTCAAAAAAAAAGATTATAAAACCCGTTGACATTCTTTTGAGTCTAGTATATGATAATCATGTCGCCTCGAGAGAGAGACGAAGACCTAACAGATTCCAAGGTAGCTCAACGGTGGAGCAACCGGCTGTTAACCGGTAGGCTGTGGGTTCGAGTCCCACCCTTGGAGCCACTAATTTTATCACCCAGATAAAATGCACACACCATTAAAAATGGGAGCATAGCTCAGCTGGGAGAGCGCTTGCCTTACAAGCAAGATGTCATAGGTTCGATCCCTATTGTTCCCACCAACTCAATTTTTTATTGCAGATGGTAGGTTTTACGAAGTAAATACCGAGAGTCGAGGCAATAAAAAATGGTCGTTGCATAGCAACGAGAGTACATTAGCGTATTTCGCACTCTGTGCAAAAGTTAATGTCCAAGCATTACAACCGCGGGTATGGCGGAATTGGCAGACGCGCTAGACTTAGGATCTAGTGACTAGTTCGTGGGGGTTCAAGTCCCTCTACCCGCACCAATTTTATTTTGAAGCATCTGCTTCATTAAGGAGGAGTTCCCGAGTGGCCAAAGGGGACGGACTGTAAATCCGTTAGCAGAGCTTTCGCTGGTTCGAATCCAGCTTCCTCCACCAATTTGCGGAAGTGGCTCAGTGGTAGAGCATCGCCTTGCCAAGGCGAGGGTCGCGAGTTCAAATCTCGTCTTCCGCTCCAAATTTTATATCCAAGGTGATTTACTTTGTAAATCACTAATTTTATGGAGAGGTACCGAAGCGGTCATAACGGGGCGGTCTTGAAAACCGTTAGGGTGCAAGCCCACGTGGGTTCGAATCCCACCCTCTCCGCCATTTTATTTTTCGCAGTGCGAAAATCATGGATATGAATTACAAAATTTTATGCCCAGATAGCTCAGTTGGTAGAGCAGTGGATTGAAGCTCCACGTGTCGGCGGTTCGACTCCGTCTCTGGGCACCATTTGAAAAACATCACGTAGTGATGTTTTTTACTTTTTTGATTTATTATACATAGTCGAACCAGCCGGATGCTTGCTTGCGCAAGGTTGAGAGATTTAAGCCGCTAAACGTTGTTTACAGTACAAAACAACAGGCGCTGGGCGCTACGAACAAAGTACGTTCGTAGGCGACTCCGTCTCTGGGCACCAGTTGAAGAACATCACGTAGTGGTGTTTTTTACTTTTTTGATTTATCTGACTTAGTCGAACCAGCTGGAAGCTTGCTTGCGCAAGATTGAGAGACTTAAGCCGCTAAACGTTGTTTACAGTACAAAACAACAGGCGCTGGGCACTACGAACAAAGTATGTTCGTTGGCGACTCCGTCTCTGGGCGAGACGCTGCCCGTGAACAGAGTGCGTTCACTTTCGCAGGGGTGACACTAGTGCCTCTATTTCTTTGAAGTCGCCATTTGCTTGTAAGCGTAGTATTTCGCTTGCTATGATGATTCCGTCTACTGTACCTGAGAGGTTAGCGATATCTTTTTTTGATTTGATGCCAAAGCCTGCGATGATGGGACCCTGATAATGGGTCCTTATTTTTTTTAGGACGGGTTGTAGGTCCTTTTTTGTTCCTGTGGTTGTCCCTGTGATTCCATTTACTGTGACCAGATAGATGAAATCATCTGCTTGCTCGCAATATTCTTTGATCCTACTTTCGCTTGTGTCTGGTGTGATTAGGGGCACGACTGGCAAGCTGTGTTCTTTAAAGATGGATAGATAGCTTTCATATGCTTCAAGGGGGAGGTCTGGAATTACAATGGAGCTAAAGTGTGTGGATAAGGAGCCTACTGTCTTATCGATGCCACCGGCTAGGATTGGGTTAAGATAGGTCATGAGCGTTAGTTTTACTTGTGGATGATCTCTTTTTATTGAGGAGATATCCACAAGTAATTCCTGAATGGTGGGATGATTTTTTAATGCGAGTTGATTCGCCTTTTGTAGGGTTTCACCGTCAGCGACGGGGTCTGAAAAAGGAAACCCGATTTCAATTCGTGTGGCACCTGAGTGTATGAAACGCCTGATTAAGGATAGGCTCTCCATTTTGGTGGGGTAGCCGTAAAGGGCATAGGGCATGACGATCGTTTTCATAAGACTTCCTCCTTGTGTTCTCTTAAGAGCTGATCCAGATCCTTGTCGCCTCTACCCGATAGATTTAGGACGATTGTATACCCTTTTGGATAAGTGCTTTTTAGGACATGGGCGATGGCATGAGCGCTTTCTAGGGCTGGAATGATTCCCTCGCTTCTTACTGTTTTTCTAAAGGCTTCGATGACTTCCTTATCGGTTACTGAACGGTAATCCACCCTTTTTATGTCGTTCAGATAGCAATGCTCCGGACCGACACCTGGATAGTCAAGACCTGCCGAGATGGAATGTGTTTCTTTGATCTGTCCATTTTCATCTTGAAGCAGATACATTTTCGATCCGTGGAAGACGCCCACTTTTCCACTTGTGATGGTCGCGGCATGAAAGTCGGTGTGCAGACCCTTACCTGCGGCTTCCACACCGGTAAGCTTGACGGAGGTATCCTCGATAAAAGCTGAGAAGATGCCGATGGCATTGCTGCCACCACCGATGCATGCAATCACTTCATCAGGAAGTGTACCAAATTGGTTCAAACATTGCTTACGTGCTTCTGTTCCGATGATGCTTTGAAAGTTTCTTACCATTTCGGGGTAGGGGGCAGGTCCGATTGCTGAACCGATGACATAAAAGCAGGATGTCGGATGACTGACCCAGTACCTGAGCGCTTCACTTGTCGCATCCTTTAGGACATTGCTTCCTTTTTCTACTGCAATGACGGTAGCGCCAAGCATTCTCATCCGGTCGACATTATGGGCTTGGCGTTTTATATCGGAGAATCCCATGAATACCGTGCATTTCATGCCAAGTTTTGCTGCTGCTGTTGCGGTTGCGATACCATGCTGTCCCGCACCGGTTTCGGCGATCAGATGATCGATGCCCATCCGCTTTGCAAGTCTTGCCTGACCGATCGCATTGTTGATTTTATGAGCGCCTGTGTGGCAGAGATCTTCACGTTTGAAATAGAGATGGATTCCAAGTTCCTGTGATAGGTTCTGGGCATAATAGAGAGGGGTTTCTCGACCGATGAAGAACTTGTGGTCTTTATTCAAGTCTTCGAGGAAGTCAGGATCCTTCATCGCCTGCCTATATGCTTTTTCAACATTTTCTAGTGGTCCTGCAAGTGTTTCGGGCATAAACTTACCGCCATATTCTCCATAATAGCCATTAGACTTCATTTAATGGGCCTCCTTTTTTTACTGACTTGATAAAGGCAGCGATTTTCTTTTGATCTTTTTTACCATGAGTTTCAACTCCGCTGCTCACATCCACCGCGTAAGGCCTAAAGATCCGTATGCATTCTGAAAGGTTTGTCAGGTTCAAGCCGCCTGCTATGAATAGCGGCAAGTCGGAGCTTATTTCTTTTGTCCAATCAAAGGCTTGACCGGAACCGGGATGTTTACTGTCGATTAGAAGCATGTGGGTCTCGGGACTACTGGGGATAGAATCGGGTGTACCGCTACGTATGATTTTAATGCCTCCCTCTAGGTTGTAGTTGAGGTCATCATAGACTTGAATCGCATAGGGCTTTAATACTCTGACTATTGTTTCGACTTCCTTTGGGTGCTGATTCTTAAAAACCGCAACTAATTTTGCTTGTGGCAGCAGGCGTTTTATTTCCAGCGCTTCCTCTAAATCAATTTGTCGTTTGCTCACGGCAAAGACAAGACCAAGATAATCGGCGCCTAGCCTCGCGGTAAAAAGGGCATCGGCCACATTGGTGATTCCACAAATCTTAACTTTTGTCATTGCCTTTTACCTCCACTAAAGTGTGTATAAAACCGGCTTTGTCTGTCGCGTTCATGATTGCTGTGCCGATTAAGGCGCCGCTGATCTGCTCATCGAGCAAGTGTCTGACATCCTCTGTACTACGTATGCCGCTTTCTGTGATGATAGGCACTCCCCTGTCTGGTAGGAGCTTGAGAACCTTGCCGGTATGCTCCACATTTGTTTTTAGAGACTTCAGATCCCTATTGTTGACTCCTAGGATATCGTAATCCAGGTCCTTGATCCTTTCGATACAAGATGGACCATGCACTTCGATTAAGACCTCCAATCCTTTTGATTTCGCATAGCTTGACAGGGAAGACAGATCAATTTTATCCCCTAGTGCTGCGATTAGAAGAATGACGTCCGCACCTAGCTTATGGGCGATGTCTATTTGAACGGTATCGATGATAAAGTCCTTATTGAGAATGGGACGCCGGGTCAGGGAGGCTGCTGTTTTCAAATCATCGTATATTCCACCAAAATACATGCTTTCTGTAAGAATGCTATAAGCACTTGCGCTGGTTTTCTCATAGTCGCCAATCATATCTGCAACACTAGCGTGAGGATGAAGTAGGGGATTTGACGGAGACCTTCGTTTAAACTCCGCGATGACTGTAAATGCAGTTGGATTCCTAAGCAGTTTTGACAAGGAATGAAAAGGTCTGGTTCTGCTTTCGAGAGTTTTGCAGTAGCGGTTCAGATAGGGTAGCAAGCTTGTCTGCTGTTCATAAATGGTATTAAGAAACACTGTTTGTCCTCCTAAGCTCTTGAACATGATCATCCAGTCGATTTGTTTTTAACAGTTGTCGAACGATCTTGATACATTCGTTTAAATCGGTGCGGTAATTGCAGGTAAATAGTGCAAAGGAGGCATTGAAGATGACGGCTTCACTATAGGGATTGACTTCTTTAGAACGCAACACAAGTTCTGCAGCCTCTAAGGCGTGGGACTTGTCTCTGATGGCCAGACTTGCATTTGTAAAAGGTGTCAGCTCATACTCCTTAGGATCGATCACACGTCTTGCGATCGCATCGGCAGTTACATGAAGTAGGGTGTTTGGCCCTTCTAGGGAAAGCTCGTCCAGTCCACCAAAACCGTGGACCACATAGCCGTTTTTTATTCCCTGCGCCTGCATCGCCTGAGCCATCGGCTTTAACAGCGAGGACTTATAGACCCCTAAAACCTGGTAGGTAAGGGCTTGTGGGTTTACAAGCGGTCCTATCAGATTAAAGATGGTGGGATGAGGGATTGATTTTCTTATCGGCATGATCTGCTTCATCAGCGGATGCGCATATGGGGCGTAAATCAACATTAGATGATTCCTTACGAGTCTACTGTGCGTTTGATCGTCGGGCAAGCCATAGGGAATCTCAAGCTTGTCGATGATATCAAAACTACCACACTTTCCAGTCACCGACCGGTTGCCATGTTTGGCGGTAGGAAGACCTAAACAGCTTGTGACAAGTGATGTGAGTGTAGAAATATTGAAAGTTGAGAGACCGTCGCCGCCTGTTCCGCAAACATCAAGTAGAGGCAGGTCTCTTACCTGTTTGACAGGTGATAGCTCTTTCATCGCTCTTGAGAATCCAATGAGATTCGCCGCGGTTTCACCATGGTCGTGAAGCATGATGAGTATGCTTTTTATTTCTTCGTTATCAAATTTGCCACAGACTAAGTCTTCACATAATCTAAAAGACTCATCCGCTGTCAAGATTCCGTGTTCAATTTTTTTAAGCAGTGATTGGTCGATTGCCACTGAAAGCCTCCTTTAACCTAAGAAAATTTTTTAGGATTACTTCTCCATCATCCGTACCATAGGACTCCGGATGGAATTGTAACCCGTAGGTTGGATGTTTGACGTGTTTGACTGCCATTACCGTATTGTCAGAGGGGGCCGATGCAAGAACCTGAAGTTCAACGCACTTACTGACATCCACAGCCAGCGAATGGTACCTGACCGCATAAAAGTTGTGTGGCAGACCGCTGAATAGAGCATCTCCGGTATGGATGACTAGGTCTTTGACTCCATGTTTGATGGTAGGTGAAGGATTGACTTGTCCACTGAAGACTTCGGCGATACACTGTAGTCCCAAACAGACCCCTAGTATGGGAACACGTCCTGAAAAGGACTGGATCATGTCCTTTGTGTACCCCGCACTTTCAGGGCGTCCAGGTCCTGGCGAGATGACTAAGGCGCTAGGTGTCAGGGCTTGTGGATTTTTCAGTTGCGGGTTGTCATTCTTCAGTACAAGCAGTTCTTCACTGGTAAGAACCCGGATCATTTGTACGAGATTATAGGTAAATGAATCATAATTATCAATCACTAAAATCATGGCTTATTCCTCCTCTATGTGTGTGCTCAAGGGCACTGATCAAACCCATTGCCTTATGAACGAGTTCGTCCCGTTCTCCCTCCAGGGTAGAATCATTAACAATGCCGCTTCCTACACGTATGTTTACTTCATGACGGGTTTGATGCAGTGTTCGAATCGTAATAAGACTGGTATAATCGCCTTTTGAGTCCTCAATCACGAAGCTGCCCGCATAGTGTTTTCTCTCGGATGCCTCAATTTTGTCGATTAAATAAAGTGCCATCTTCTTAGGTGCGCCTGAGACGGTACCGGCAGGCAGGGTCGTGAAAAGAGGTTCAAAATAGCTTCCGCCCTCAAGCTGCATCCCTTGCACGGTACTAGCGATATGCATCACCTTACTCAGTTTTTTTAGCTGAGCGTAGCTGCTTACCTTGACACTTCCGGGTTTTGAGATTCTACCGAGATCATTTCTACCTAGGTCCACTAACATAAGATGTTCCGCCCGTTCTTTTTGACTTGATAGCAGCTCTTTAGCGCGTGACTCGTCTAGACCGTCATAAAGTCTTGGACAAGTCCCTGCAATTGGAACGGTCATGAGCGTACTTCCTTTTTTTTCAACCAGGATCTCAGGGCTTGCAGATAAGTAACTGTCCTCAATCAGGTGAAAAAGAAGGAGATAGGGAGAAGCGTTTTCGCTTAATAGGTAATCGAACACAAGGGTGAGATCACAGTTGCCGCTGGCACGTAAGGTGTTGCTAAGCACCAACTGAAACACATCACCTTGCTGAATCGCCTGTTTTGCTTGATCAAAGGCCATGCTGTAGGTGTCCTTGTCGCTTTCAAATTGAAAATGAAGCCGATCCGGGTGTTGATCATGGACTTGATGAGTTTTACAATATCGGATGATTCTCCTTTTGTATGCCTGATAATAGTCTGTGGTACTATCTGTAATTTGTGGGTTGCTTGAATAGACAAAACAGGAGACCCCGTTGTTCTTTCTATCGAAGTCTATGACTATTTCAGGGCTGATCGTGTGAATTGGGTGTTTGACCTCTTTTTTTAGGTAGCTGTTGTTTGCAAGATCAAAAGGAATCATGGAAATTTGTTTTGGCAGTTCAAGCTCTGCTTGAATGCGGTCGGATTGTCTTTGTTCAAAGAGCCTGCTGTCATACATGGCTTCGTTATCAAAGAGCTCTCCAATGCCAATGGTAAGTAAATCCGCTTCCTTTTCAAAATAGCAATAGTGAATCTCTTTGCGAAGCTGTCCGAGAATTCTAGATGGACTAGTATGCTTTAGCTCGGCTACGGTCATGCGCATTTTATGAATCATAATGTTTCCTTTCTTCATTCATTTTAGGTATAAAAAAACCCGTTCCCAAAAAGAACGAGTTGCATTAGTGAAGCCACCTTTTGGAATCCGAGACCAGTATCTCGTATCTCTATAACGGGAGAAACCGGCTCACCTACCCATTGAACCCTTCATTCAACTTCAGCTTGCTCTCCTGAATCCATTCGCCACATCTCGTATTACTGGGCTTTCACTAGTCCCAACTCGCTAAGAACCGATGATGCGGTTACTACTTTCAGTCATTGATTTATAGGTATTTAATTGTAAAAGCAACTGATCCAAAGCATCTAGCGTCATGGCCTGATGTCCGTCGCATTTAGCCTTGGCCGGTGATAGACTGATTTCTATCATTGATCCATTGAGGTCGACTGATTGTGCCGCTATGGTCAGCGGTGAAACCAGTTCTGCTTGTCCTGTCGCATGGGAGGGATCGATAATCACCTGAAGTCCCGTATTCATTTTAAGCGATATGGCAGAAGCGATATCAAGGACATTACGCGTAAATGGATCAAAGCTTCGGATACCACGTTCACACAGGATGATGTTGCGATTGCCTTCAGACATGATGTATTCCACTGAATGTAGATATTCTTTGAGCGTTGCCTGAAAACCACGTTTTAACAAGATCGTCTTACTGGACCTGCCGGCTCGTTTGAGTAAGGGATAATTGTACATGTTTCTTGTTCCGATTTGCAGGATGTCCGCATAGCGTTCCACCAGATCAAAATCTTCTGTACTCATGACTTCGGTGACAACGCTTAATCGATATTTGTCCGCCGCCTTTCGAATGTACTTTAGGCCTTCTTCACCCAAGCCCTGAAAGTCGGTCGGACTGGTTCGTGGCTTAAAGGCACCACCCCTCATGTAACGGATGCCTCTTTTGTGTAAGGCGTGAGCGATCGCATGGATTTGCGTCTCGCTTTCAATTGCACAGGGACCGACGATCAGTTCAAAAGAATCGAGCGGGGAAATGCCGGGTGGTTTGTCATAAAGAATGGGGAAGTTTTCTTTTGTAAAGAGTGAATTTTTCATACGTTTCTCCTATTGTTTGTTTTTGGGTAATAAAAAAAGACGTTCCAAACTGGAACGTCCCTCTACTCAACATCGATGAGCTCAAATGACTGATTTATCTTCCACTTCTACAATTTAGCGCATATGAAATTCCCGGCGTTTACTAAAACCCCAGTGCCACCAAATTGCATATGTAGTTGTGAATGTAGCTTCAGTATTTTTCAAGTTCATGACATTCACCTTTCGGAAGTAGTTGAATCATTTAAGATTAATCGAATTGTAACGTACTATGCCTGCATCGTCAAGGGGGGATGTCATTAATTTTAGTAAAAAACATCCAGCCAATCAAAAAATGACTTCTCAAGTTCGTGGTATACTGAAAGCATAGGATTATTTGGAAGGCTTTTACTTGGCAAGATTTGTGATTGATTTCTTTTATGTTGGAGGGATGATGATGTCTGGATTTACTCATTTTAATCGATATGGCGAGGGACATATGGTCGATGTCTCAAATAAGCCTGCTACCGAACGTCTTGCGGTAGCATATGGTGAAATAACGATGGCTGCAGAGACGATAGATAAAATTTTGCAGGAGAGCATTAAAAAAGGCAATGTGATCAGTGTAGCCCAGATCGCAGGAGTCATGGGGGCAAAAAAAACCAGTGACTTGATTCCAATGTGCCATAACCTGCTACTTAGCCATGTGGATTTGGAATTTGACATCGATCGAGAAGTGAATAAGATTAAAATTCGCGCAGTGGTTAAAACGAGCGGTAATACAGGGATCGAAATGGAGGCGCTTACGTCTGTATCGGTTGCGGCACTCACGATTTACGATATGTGCAAATCGATTGACAAAAACATGGTCATCGGCGAGATAAAACTGCTTGAAAAAAAAGGTGGCAAAAGCGGACATTATCTGCGAGGTTAAAAATAAAAGGATATCACAAATAATTAACTTCACTTTTGGGTATAGTAGACGTATAATCACTTGTTGACTTTAATGATGTACACTTATGCAAAAAGATAGATGAGGTGCTTGCTTTGAAAGATTCAAACAAAATAATGTGGGATGTGGTATACGTTTTAGCGGGAATGATGATTCTTGCCTTTGCCATTACAGCGATTCTAGAACCAAATCAGTTGATTACAGGCGGCATAACGGGCATATCGATAATTCTAGGTACATGGATGGGTATCGACTATACTATCTTCTATTATGTCTTGTCGCTTGGAACTTTGCTTGCCACGTTCTTGCTGCTTGGTAAAAGAGAAGCTAAAAAAATTGTGATTCTATCGGTGACGTTTCCACTTGTTCTGATGATTTTCAATCAGATCAACTTCAACTTAACTGAAAATGATATGTTCCTGGCGTCTGTCTACTATGGTGTAGTCGGTGGACTTGGAGCGGGATTGATTCTTAAAAGAGGTTATTCTTCAGGCGGGTCGGATTCGATCGGTAAGATCATTCATAAAAGACTTTATCCTTTTATCTCAATCAGCCTGATCATAACAACGATAGATATTCTGATTGTCATCACGTCAATGCTCGTGTACGATATCAAAGTCGCCTTATATGCCCTGATCACGCAATTCGTATTCTTAAAATCCGTCGAAGTGGTTCTGTTCGGTCTAGGGACACAGCTGATGAAGCTCGAGATTATCAGTAATTCGCAGAACGAGATCGAAGAGTATATCATGCATGAGATAAAAAGAGGAATTTCAAAGTATATGATCCTTGGTGGATACACGAATCAGGAAAGAGTGAAGATCGTTACGATTTGTTCGCCTCGCGAGTCGATGCTGATCAAGCAATTTATCGCTAAGATGGATGAGGATGCTTTTGTCGATATCCTGCCTGTCAGTTCCGTGTGGGGCAAGGGTCTTGGATTCAGCGGTCTCACAGATGATGATTGACGCGCTTAAAAAATGAATAAAGTAGTTCTTTCCAAAGAATCGGCTTCTATGCCGGTTCTTTTTTAAGTTATACTAATGTTAACAAGAGGTGATAAAATTTGGAGGTGACACTTTGAACATTGTTATTAGGAAATTTTCAAGGGACCATAAGGAGGTTGTGTTAGGCCTGCTGGAGCATAAATTCAAGGCGAGCTGCGAGCGGTATTCCTGCCTGCCAAAAAAGTTTACGAATCGAGATGTACTGGTGGGATATGTCGAGTGGATGCTCAATCATCATACTGGATTTGTAGCGATAAAAGACGAGCGGGTGATTGGATTCCTTTTTGGAATGTTCCTTGATGAAATGTTCTATTCTAAAAAGGGAGTCTACACGCCGGAATGGGGATTTTACATGGAGGAGCATATGGACAGGGTCAATCTGATGCTGTTGAAGGCGCTTTATGATGAGATGCTTGTGAGGGATTATCTGCATCACTCAATTTCTGTGATGAACAATCAAAGCGCGCTAGAGCAGTTCCTGTTTGAAAACGCCTATGGCAGCAGATGTATGGATGCCAATTGGAAGATTGGAGATGAAAAGGAGGTCGATCTTGGAAGTTTTGAGCTTGTCAGGGCGGCTGAAAAACATGTTGAGGATCTTACCGTATTACTAAGGGACCATCACCGGTATATGCTGGAAGCTCCAACCATCCTCGGATTTACGTTTGACGACGAAGAGCAAGAGGTACGCAAATGGCTAAGCAGTGAAAAGGACGTCGTATGGGTGTTGATGGACGGTGATGAGATGGCAGGCATGATGAAGACTGTGATCGCAAGTTCAGGCGGATGCGATGTCTGCTCGGATGACCAGACACTGGGCGTGGAGACGACCCATCTGTTTGATCGCTATAGGGGACAGAATTTAGGTGAGAAAATGCTGTTTAGCATCTACAATCACGCAAAGGCGCAAGGCTTCGTTCGATTGGCGGTCGATTATGAAACGCAGAACCCCAGCGCGCAGTATTTTTGGAAAAAGTATTTTACACCGACTGTACGTAGTTTGGTGCGACATATCGGGTGATAAAGGAGGCTATGAATGCGACTGTTTCATGTGAGTGAAGAACCGGGTATAAAGATTTTTGAACCAAGGCTTCCGGCAAGAAAGGATTTGGACCAGACAACAGGTCTGGTGTGGGCAATCACAGACAAGTGCCTGCCTAATTTTTTAACCCCGAGGAATTGTGCGAGAGTCGCCTATTACATGGGTAGGGAGACGAGTGAAGAAGATTGTGAAAAGTTCTTTTCCGAGAAGGATTCGAGCCATGTGGTAGCGATAGAATACAAAGATTTACCTATACTTTTGGACACAACACTTTATATCTATGAGTTCGATCCGGTAAGTTTTGAACTTCAAGATGAGATAGCGGGCTACTACGTCTCTAAAGAGACGGTTGCACCGATAGGCGTACATATTGTGAACGATATCATCCAAGAACATAGGTGTCGAAATGTAGAACTAAGGGTAATGAATAGTCTATGGTCTTTTGCAGAAAGGGTGAGAAATTCAAGCTTGAACTGGTCACTATGCAGAATGAATTTTGCAACAAAAGACAGCTGACAAAGTGCTGATCACTAAGGAGGAACTTATTTTGATTAGATTTAAAAGATGTGACTGGGAAGAAATAGAGGAGGACGTGATCCAGTACTATGAAGATCATGCTATCGTGGTCGATTCTTATTGGGAGGATCATGTGATTGCGAGCAATCACTACAAGTTAGTGGCCCAGGATAAAACCGTCGGCTTTTTCGCGGTGCACAAGACATCCATGCTGACGCTTTTTCATGTCGATGGAATTGCTGCCCAGGAGGCGCAGGAACTCTTCAAAAGGGCTAGAAAATATGAGCAGGTGGTAAACGCCATGGTACCCACAGGCGATGAGATGCTCTTAAGCCTATGTATCGACGACTATCAAAAAATCGAGAAAAACGCTTATTTCTCAGTGTATACAGACAAGGATATGAAGGAAGGAAGCAGAAAACAGTTGGAGCTTATCCCGGTAACGACAGAAGACCAGTTCAGCGTTCTAGACCTGGCTGTCGACTTTTGGGGTGAGAACGATGCCCAAAGAGCACTGGATACCCAAAACCATTTCAATATCTATCTGGTGCAGGATAATGACGAGCTAATCGGATTCGGCGTGATTGAATATGGTCGTATCGTGAGGAGTGCCGCCAGCATAGGTATGTATGTCTTAGAAGAGAAAAGAGAACAGGGCTATGCCAAAAATATTCTAAAGAGCCTCCAGGAGCTGGTGGAATCAAAAGGGTATGAAGCCCGGTCCGGTTGCTGGTACTATAATCACAATTCGAAAAAAAGTATGGAAGCCGCAGGTGCTTATGCAAAATCAAGATTGTTGAGATTCTATTTTTAGCTGTTTGATCTATACGACATATTCTGACGTATTTTATAACCTATAATCAATGTATAAGACGTCGTCGGAGCTATAGGAGGTATGGGATGATACAACGAAAGAAATATGAAAAAACACTGGCAAATCGCAACAGCACTCAAGAACAGATCGAATTGGCGATTCATCAGGTGGAGCGTATGGAAGACTATCTGCTGGACAAGGACATTGAGATTGAAAATGCGTGCGAGGAAGATTTGAATGAGTATCTCAGGCATCTGATTGCAAATGGCGAAAATGACCTAGAGCATCTTTTGAATCTGGCAAGGTACTATTTCAGTATAGGGCATCAAGAAAACTATATCTATTTTACTGCCATCTTGGGTGGACTAGGCGTAATAGACAACATAAAGAAACGACTTTTTGAACGGTGCGGACAAGAGGAACTCGAAGGCGTATTCGACGGTCTTACTGAACCGGTCCTTGGGACTCCTATCGATGAGATCCCCGACTTTACCATTAAGTTGATGAAGCGGTTACAGGCCAAACTGCCTGAAGAAGTGTATCAGGAGGTACTGGCGGGAAACAACCACCAGCTACCAAGGGAAGCGATGCTTGCCGAAAAGGAAGCCTATGAGATGTCGGAGTCGCTTGACGCGTATCTTGTCGGAAGACATCAAAGAAAAGTCGCTGAGCTTGAAAAACATTATCGGGAAAATCGGGTTTGGTTCGAGCAAAGAATCACACCTGCTGTGATTGACTTTGTGAAAGGCAATCAAGAAATTCTATCTGGTGTGCGAAAGGGTAATAAGCTCTATATCACTAAAATACCATATGATACAGAGAAATACCTGAACGCACAGACCGATGTGGAAAAAAGGTACCACGCATGCCACTGCTCCTTTGCCAGAAAATCGATTTTGACCGATGAGGTGGTACCGGGGGAATGGTGCTACTGCAGCGCGGGATTCGCAAAGTTTCCTTTTGAGGTGATACTTGATCGGGAACTCAAAATCGAACTTCTGGAGTCTCCACTTCTAGGCGACTTGTCATGCAGGTTTGCAATTGATTTAAAAAATGAGAAGTAGATGGTATCTCTTGCCCTCAAGTCGACTTGAGGGTTATTTTATTCTTTCAAAACAGTGACAATCACCGTATAATAAGAGTGATTGAAACGAGGTGGAAAGTGAGAGACATAAAAAAAATACGTGACGAGTTTGATCGTGTCGATAAGACACTTGTGGCATTACTTGAAAAGAGATTTACCTTATCCCGAGAAATCGGTCTTGTCAAACGTGAAGCGGGAATGCTCACGGAGGATCAATCCAGGGAGCTTGAAGTGATCAGAAATGTGATTGCAAATCTAGAGGATGACAGCCTGGATGTCCATGTCCTATCCGTTTTTGAAACGATCATCAATGAGAGCAAGAACGTTCAGAAAGAAGAGGATAACTGATATGGTTTTAGGCATAGTCATCGCACTGCTTGCAGGTTTGTTTATTTCCACCCAAGGGTCCATCAACGGACTTGTAGGAAATAGGATCGGTGTGACACCGACGGTAATCGTCCCTGTAGCCTATCAGATCTTACTGTACAGCACGGCGCTTTTGATGAATAGAAAATGGTGGACGGAATTGACTGCCGTGACTCAGTATCCTATGGGATGGGGGTATCTGTTGATTTCAGCTCTTTTAGGAATTGGAATCATGATTACCATCACCATGTCGATGATGCGAATCGGACCGCTTCTGGGACTTGCCATCATTGTACTCAGCCAGCTTGGAATGTCGATGATCATTGAACATTTTGGATGGTTTCAACAGACCCAACGGGCGATTTCGTTGAACCGCGTACTCGGTCTGCTTATGTTTGTGATTGGCATTTGGTTTTTTGTAAGAAAATAGCGCCCATGCTTAACGGGCGCTTTTTTTATTAGAAGGATCTGTTGGTAAACTTGCTGTTGCTTGCAAGTACCTCTGAATAAACTTCCATTGTGGATTTGTTACCGTCGATCGGTACGATCAGCCCGGATTGCGTGTAGTAGTCGATTAGCGGCAAGGTATATTTTTTGTACTCTTCGATCTTGATATCCAAGTTCTCAGGATGGTCGTCATCTCTCCATAAAAGTTCTGCGCCGCACTCATCACAGTGTTTGCCATCTTTTGGCGGGAAGTAGTCCATTTGGTAGACAAGACCACAGTTCAAGCATGCTCTACGACCGGCGAGACGTTTTTTCATTTCTTGCTCTTCAATCTCAAAGCTCAGAACCATGTCAATTCGTTTGCCGTTCATTTCTAGAATTTCTGCAAAGGCTTCAGCCTGATATCTATTACGTGGAAATCCATGAAGCACAAGGTCCTTATCGAAATCCAGATGCTTCTCGACTAAGTCCATGACGATTTTATCATCGATAAAACAGCCCTTTGAAACATCCTCTTTGATTTTTTCGCCAAGTTCAGTGTGGTTAAAGACTTCGTCTCTTAGCAGTTCGCCGGAAGATAGGATTTGAAATTTGAAAAAGGATTTAAGTTTTCTAGAGATAGCACCTTTTCCAGCTCCTGGTAAGCCTAGAGTAATTATAATCATTTAATGCCTCCTTGTATGGTTGTAATCAAAATTGAGCGCTAAGATATACTCTATATATACCAAAAAAACTAGATTATTACCACTTGAGTTTAAAATTGTTGCTATTTGATAAAAAAAAAACACGCCTTGGCGTGTTTCTTAGTTTCCAGTCAATTTTCTGGCGATATCCTCATCGGTCATATCGCTTTTAAGAGTGAACTTTCCTGCTCGGAGCTTATTACCCCAACCATGATCGGAAACCACCTTGATGAAGTTGTTGACATCATCGATCAGATCGTGGTCCCGTAAAATTCTAGCGATAGAGTCACCAGAGGCACCAGCGGGTATTTCAATCATTACTGTAGTCACAGGTTCAGGGTCTGGCTCGGGTTCGGGCTCGGGCTCGGGTGAGGTGGCGTTAGGATCAGATTGCGTGTCGCCGGTCTGATCAGTTGGAGTTCCGGAGTTTCCAGTCATATCTAATTCTACAGGTTTCCCTGTTTCGGTATTTTTGACAGCAAGCTCCGCTTCGGTTTGATTCTTATTGAACAATGAAAGGTTTAGTGGCATGGTGTCACTTAACTTCCATGTGACCACGATAAAAATTACTGCGATAATAACCAGTGATATCACAATGTCGCTTAAATCAAAGAAAAAATCTTTAATGCGCTCCATAGGTCCTCCTTTAACTCGACTTTAGTTAGTTTCATTTTAACACAGAACCGTTGACTTCGCATTATTCTATTCGAACATGTATTGAATTTGTAGCATATTACAAAAAAATGTTAAGGGGCAGTTAGTTTAGGGAATACGTATAACAGATTAATCAGGGTATGCAGGTTAAATACAAGAAAACAAGGAGAGCAAGATGAGTGAAAAGAAGATGAATAAGGAAAAGGCAAAGAAAACCTCAAAAAAAGCTTTGTCGGGAAAGGCTGACTTTAGTATCAGGTTTAAAATGAACTTGGCATTTTTAGGTGTCATTACTCTAACACTGATAATTTTAGGCGGATCAGTCTTTGTCAATGTATTCGGATCGATGGAAGATAAGTTACTTGTAACCAGCAGTCAGGCCATACATGAAACTGGAAGATACATTGACGAGTACATGAAAAATTTTGAAGAGAAGGTAAAACTCGCGGCAAAATCCGATGCGATCCTAAATGGTAGCAGTAAAACGCAGAATGATGTATATCCCGTGCTTGAAAGACTTTTAGAAAACAACAATGCGATTATGTTCGCTTATCTGGGAACATCGGATAAGGCGATGATCATGAAACCGGACGCTGAGTTACCGGACGGATTTGATCCTACCGGTCGACCTTGGTACACGGACGCAGTCTCAAAAGGTGATTTTGCCTGGACTGATCCTTACGAAGACGCCTCAACCGGAGAATGGGTTGTGACCGCAGCAATTCCTGTTATGAAAAACGGTAGGGTGACCGGGGTATTCGGAATCGACCTTTCACTTGTGGGACTTGCAGAAGAACTTGGACAAATTCAAATCGCCACATATGGTTACCCGGTACTTGTAACAAATAATGGTATTACGATGACTCATCCAAATAAGGAACTGATCGGTGTAGAAATGCCGGTTAAAGAACTTTTAGATGCGGTTGTGACTGGAGATACCACTGCTAAAAAATATAAGTATGGAGGGAAAAACAAATATGGTATCTTCACCAGACTGAACAATGTCGAGTGGACAGTGCTTGCAGCTCTTGATCGTAGTGAAGTGACAGACGATACCAATAAATTCCTAATGACCATGGTATTTGTGGGTTTTGTCACGATAGCAATCGCCTTTGTCGTCTCCTTCCTTTTCTCAAGATCCATATCCAACAATATCAAAGTCTTGATGGAAGGTCTTAGAAGAATCAAGGATGGCGATCTGACAACAAGAATTCGAGTGAAGACAAGAGACGAAATCGGTCTTGTTGAAAAAGACTTGAACGAAACGGTTGAAAAATTAAGTGAGATGATGCACCAGATTCAAAGCATATCCGTGGATATGACCGAATCCTCGCAAAGTCTTGCTGCCACTGCTGAAGAAACATCAGCATCGGCGGACGAAGTCGCCAAAACAGTTGAAGATATCGCTAAGGGAGCTTCCAACCAGGCACAAGATGCTGAAGGCGGAGTAATTATTGCAAAATCCCTATCTGACAAGTTCAACGAGTTAAGTGAGAAATCGCATTCGATGATCAGCACGGCAAAAGATGTGATGGAAGCCAATGTTGAAGGTGTAAAAGCGATTGTGCTGTTGAAGGAAAAAACCGAAAAGAACGATGAAGCCAACAACAGGATAGAGCAGGTTATCAGAGAACTAGATAACAAGGCCCAATCCATTGAAGCGATACTTAACAGTATCAGCGCCATTGCGGTACAAACCAATCTGCTTGCACTCAATGCGAGCATCGAAGCCGCTAGGGCTGGCGAGCATGGTAGAGGCTTTGCAGTAGTCGCAGAAGAAATAAGACAACTGGCTGAACAGTCATCAAAAGCAGCTGAAGAGGTTAGGGAAATCGTCACTAACATTCAGAGCGATTCGACAAAGACTGTGACGAGTATGCAAGATATGAAAACAATATCGATTGAGCAGTCGCAAGCGGTTGTTGAAGTGAATAAGCAGTTTAGCCTGATTACGGAATCCATAGATGCGATATCTAGAGAAATCAACGCAATCAGCAACTATGTGGATGTGCTCGATGACGATAAAGAGGCGATTGTCTCCGCAATCGAAAACATCTCGGCTGTATCGGAAGAAACAGCGGCAGCAGCTGAAGAAGTGAATGCAAGTATGGAGCAACAGACAGTTGCTGTCGAAGAGGTTGCCAAAGCCGCTGAGAGAATGAATGAAATCTCAGTGATACTGAATGATGAAGTAAGTAAGTTTAAAGTAGATTAGTTAGAAAAGACGAAATGCCTTCTTTTATCATGAGAAGGCGTTTTTCTATGCCCTGAATTGGGTATAATATAGAGATGTAAATGCAATATCAACTAGGAGATTATTATGGAAATCATTCTTATGAGGCACTATAAAGTAGATATGAAGTATGATGAAAAATATGACAGCGAAGGATTTGACCGTGCGTGTGAGCGTTATAACAAGCGCCCCGTAAAAGATCAGCTGGCACCCAGATTGCCTGAGTATGTTCTTTATGCATCAAGCATGACCAGGGCGCAAGAGACCGCACGCTTTGCGTTTCAGAAGGAACCGATTATTCTTAAAGGCGTCCATGAAGTGACGATGAAAAGCTACAAGGATACGAAGAGGCAGCTTCCTACCTGGTGGTGGGAACTGATGGCGAGGGTGCAGTGGAGAAGCAATATGCTTCGTCCTCATGAAACATATGATCAGACGATGAGAAGGCTTGAAAGCGGCTTGATGGAACTGATAGATCGAAATGAAGATGCCATTGTCGTAATGCATGGACTAGCGATGAGATATATGGTAAAAGTGCTTAGGAAGAACGGATTTAAGGGTCCCATCATCCTACATGCAAAAAATGGACAAGCGTTCCGGTACAGGAGGCAAGTATGAAGGTGACACATCTATACCATAGTGGAATATTGATTGAAAGTGAATCACATCAGCTGTTTTTTGATGCGATCAGCGATATCAATCAGCATATCGATTTTGACAAAACCATCTACTTCTTTGTAACCCATGCTCATGGTGACCATTATGACCCTGTGATCTTCAGCTATCATGGCGATCATGTTCATTATGTCATCTCAGACGAGGTCAAGGAGCACCCGGTCAGCAACTATATGCGTGTAAGACCCAATGAGAGGTATGGATTTGATCAACTGGTCGTCACAACCTATAAGTCGACAGATAGCGGTGTGGCATTTGTCATCGAATTTGAGGATAAGGTCATCATGCATGCTGGTGATTTGAACTGGTGGCACTGGGAAAACGACACACTTATCATGCAAGATAAGGAAGCGGACGACTTTAAGACGATTATTGACGGGATCACCTATCAAAAGTTCGATATCGTTTGTATTCCTGTAGATCCAAGGCTTGGAAGTGCGTATCATCTAGCTGCCGACTATTTGCTTGAGACAAAGGAGATCCTCCATTTGATACCCATGCATTTTAGAAAGCAGTTTGAAGTATGTGAGAAGTTATATCAGCATAGGCATCGTGATGAAAGGATCGTCAGGGTTTTAGAATGCGATCAGTTGGTACTTGAACTATAAAAAAGTGGTGCAGATCATCTGCACCACTTTTTTTATTGCTCTTATTTATTTTACTTTGACGATCCAACCTTCTGGAGCCTCCACATCACCTGACTGTATGCCGGTTAATGTTTCGTAAAGTTTTTTCGTCACAGGACCGACTTCGGTTTCTGAATGGAAGACAACCAGCTTCTCTCCTACTTGAATACCACCGATTGGTGTTATTACAGCGGCAGTTCCGCAAGCGCCCGCTTCGACAAACTCACTTAGTTTGTCTACATAGCAGTCTCTTTCTTCAACTTCCATGCCCATGTATTCTTTTGCCACGTGCATCAAGGAATACTTCGTAATCGATGGTAGGATCGATGGAGAAAGCGGTGTGACGAATTTATTATCTGCTGTGATACCGAAGAAGTTAGCTGCGCCCACTTCCTCAATTTTTGTATGTGTTTTCGGATCTAGGTAGATACAATCCGCGAATCCAGCTTCTTTCGCCTGTTTGTTTGACAATAAACTACCTGCGTAGTTACCACCAACTTTTGCAGCGCCTGTTCCTGTAGGTGCCGCACGGTCGTAATCGGATAACATGAAGTTAACCGGAGCCATGCCGCCTTTGAAATAAGGGCCAACAGGTACGCAGAAAACAGCAAACATGAACTCTGGAGCTGTTTTAACACCAAGGTTGTCACCGATACCGATCAGGTAAGGTCTTAGGTAAAGTGTTGCGCCAGTTCCGTATGGGGGAACAAATCTTTCATTCGCTTTTACAACTTGTATGCATGCGTCGATGAACTGTTCTTCTGAGATTTCTGGCATCAGAATACGTCTACAGCTTGCATTCATACGCTTTGCATTTTGATCGGGTCTGAAAAGCTGAATGGAACCGTCTTTTGTACGGTAAGCCTTGAGTCCTTCAAAACACTGTTGACCATAGTGAAGCGCTGTTGAAGATTCAGAGATAGTCACTTTATTGTCTGTTACAAGTTCCCCTTTGCTC
Source organism: Fusibacter sp. A1 (assembly GCF_004125825.1). NCBI lineage: Bacteria > Bacillati > Bacillota > Clostridia > Eubacteriales > Fusibacteraceae > Fusibacter > Fusibacter sp. A1. Next base: position 24,655 of record NZ_QQWI01000015.1, read on the forward strand.
CACTCGCCATCTTTCCAGAAAGCTGCGTAGCGGTAATCTGTTTTCATGTACGAAAAACTTAGGTTTTGCCAATCAATATTCATATAATCACCTCGTTAGTAGATTTCCCTCACAACTAACAGTATACCGTTTGATTCATAAATAATCAAATGTTTGAAAATTCATAATTACCGATACACTTAGTGTTTGCAAGGGTGAAAACGATTGCAAAAACAGAAAACATAAAGTGATATTTGATTAAAACAGCTCATTGAATTAATTTAAATTAATAAATTTGCTGCATCGCGCTCTATGAATGATACGTTCATATCGAGTCAGCCCACGCGAATACGTCAGAAAAACTCATCTTTTTTTTGATTTGCCCTATATTCTGGATATATTCTGAGGACGAAATTCACGACTTTGAGACCGTGAAAAAAAGTTTTCGGGTATCGATTTTCTGGAGCGCTTTATATTACTTTGTGAGCCACTTAAAATAAAATGTCAATAGCTTTTGGAAAACAAAAGTTGAGCCCTTTGCCTTGTGAGGTAGTATCCCTTCTGATACAATATATAGTGTGTTGAAGAAACGTTGATACCAAATGTGGGTAACTTGTGGAAAACTCGTGTATAACTCATATTTGTTACATATGACATGATCGGATGGATATTTTAAATAATTATGAAGGGAGACAACATGGTTAAGGTATTGAAACGAAATGGTTCAAAAGTTGATTTTGATCATTACAAAATCATCAATGCGGTAGAAAAAGCGATGTTAGAAACAGATTTAGGGGTGGATTCGGATCTGAGTGAAAAACTCGCCGATGAGATTTACGAGCAGCTTGCCGAAATGGATGAAGCGGTGACGGTGGATATGCTTCAGGATCGCGTTGAAGAACACTTAATGACAAGTGAACGCCGTGATGTTGCAAAAATGTACATCATCTATAGAAACGAGCAGGACAAGACAAGAGAGATTAGAAAAAAGGATGATCGACTTTTAACAGACGACTTCATCAGTAAATATAAGCATATGCAGTCTCCGATGGAAGCACTCGGTAATTTCGTGTACTATAGAACGTACTCAAGATACCTACCAGAAGAAAAAAGAAGAGAGTTTTGGTGGGAAACGGTAAGAAGGTCCGTTGAATACAACTGTAGCCTTGTACCGACTACAAGATCTGAGGCGGAAGAGCTTTTTGATAATATTTTTCACTTGAGACAGTTCCTATCTGGGAGAACTTTCTGGGTGGGCAACACAGATGTCGCAAACTATTATCCTATGGCAAACTACAATTGTGCGTTCCAAGTCATCGATAGTTTTGAAGCGTTCAGAGATTTGTTTTACCTATTGATGATCGGTTCTGGCGTGGGCGTCCGTATCCTAATGGACGATGTGAAGCAAATGCCAAAGATAAGAACCGATTACGAACTTATACATAAGGATTATTCTCCTACAACTAAAAAGGACAGAGAAGACAATACTTCACTTAAGTTCACTTATAACAACGCAGTCAGGATTTCTGTCGGCGATAGCAAAGAAGGTTGGGTCCAATCCCTCGATTTCTTCTTTAAACTGCTTTATTCAAACGAATATAGGGACATCAAGACGATTGTAGTCGATTACGACCATGTAAGACCGCATGGAGAAAGACTTGAGACATTCGGTGGAACGGCTAGCGGCCACATATCCCTAAAAAACATGTTCGAAAAGATCAGCAAAGTGCTTCAAAAAAGAGGTTTGCTGCTTGATTCAAAACGTGTGAAGCTTAAATCGATCGACTGTCTGGATATCGCCAATATCATCGGTGAGAATGTGGTTGTCGGCGGTGTGAGAAGAACTGCTGAAATCGTACTTGTTGACGCTGACGACGATGAGTGCATAGACGCTAAAACGAATCTGTACAAGCAGATTGACGGACAATGGATTGTGGACCAGGAAATCATCCACCGTCAAATGAGCAATAACTCCATCTATTATAGGAAGAAACCGACAAGAGAACGACTTAAATGGCAAATCGAAAAAATGCGTTTCTCTGGCGAACCTGGTTGGGTAAACGAGGTCGCTGGTGCGAAAAGAAGACCTAATTTCAACGGTGTCAATCCTTGTGGTGAAATCCTACTTGATAACAAAGGCCTATGTAACCTGACTACTGTCAATGTATTTGCCTTTGTGAAAGACGACAACACGCTAGATACAAACGGCCTTTTAAGGGCGCAGCGTCTTGCGGCGAGAGCTGGATATAGAATGACTTGTGTCGAGCTTGAAATGCCGAACTGGGATGCGACTCAGCAGCGCGATAAATTGCTTGGTTGTTCGTTGACAGGATGGCAGGACATGGTCAACGCAGTAGGACTTGATAGAGAGAAAGAGGCGGAACTGCTTAAAAAAATGCGTTCTGTCGCAAGACACGAAGCAGATATCTACGCTTCAGAAATCGGTGAGGAAGCACCTCTTCTTGTTACGACAGTAAAACCGGAAGGAACCTTGTCACAGCTACCAACCGTATCTTCAGGAGTCCACTACTCGCATTCGCCATATTACATCAGACGTGTTAGAATCAACTCTCATGACCCGCTTGTCAAGGTTTGTGAGGAGCTTGGCTACCCTGTTCATCCAGAAGTCGGTCAAGAGATGGAAACATGCAGAACCAAAGTGGTAGAGTTCCCTGTCAAAGCGCCTAACGGTCGTACAAAATACGATATTTCGGCACTTGAGCAGCTTGAGAACTACAAGATGTTTATGGAACACTATGTAGACCATAACTGTTCGATCACTGTGCATGTGAGAGACCATGAGTGGGATGATGTAGAAGAGTGGGTATGGCAGAACTGGGATGACTGTGTCGCGCTTTCCTTCTTGTCGCTTGACGATAACTTCTATGAGCTCTTGCCGTATGAATCGATCACAGAGGAAGAGTTTAATAAGAGAAAATCTGAAATGAAACCTTTCAGACCTTCACTGATTCAAAAATATGAAAAAGTGGAGACAGTATTTGATATTGGTGACGATGGCTGCGAAGGCGGCGTTTGTCCGATTAGATAAGGAAAGAAGCTTGCACGATTAGGTGCAAGCTTCTTTTTTTAAAAGTGGAATAAACGATTATAGTCATGTGTTAATTTGAAAACTTGCTTAACTTATCGTAGACTGGGTATAGTTTAAAAAAGACTATTGCAATAAATTTGGAATTGCGAAAGAAATATGACAATCGTATGACAAATATGTAATAAGATTGCAAATGATTTTTACTTGAACTATGATGGACTAGAATCAAAACACTACAAAGAAAAGGAGGTTACGTGATGAGAAACATGAATTTTGGATTCGAAAGAGTTGAAGCAGCGCTTACACTACAAAACACAATTACAACTGAACACGTAGCCTATGGAAGTATCTTTTAATGTAAAGAACAAACCGTAGGTACGTTTCCTACGGTTTTTTTACGCACATATATCTTTTTAGATGATGAAGTCGCGGAAAACCGCGACTTTTTTTCGTGTGATGAAAAGTAGTTCATACGGATGTGCAAGATACCCCATAGGAGGAGGAACACATATGAAACGAATAAAAACACTTTATACTTACATGGCAGGACAGCGATTGAATTTGATCCTATCGGTAATTTCGGTAGCTGCCGCAACCTACTTTATGATTCAAATACCATTTGTAATTCGTTTTTCAATAGACTCTGTTATCGGAATCCAAAACCCTGACTCTTCACGTAGCATCGTAAAGTTACTGCTGAATTTAAATGAGCTGGAGTATTATAAGACGAATCTCTGGTTGCTAGGCATCCTGATCATCTCTGTAACTGCGCTTAGGGGATTCTTCCTTTTTACAAAAGGTCACTACTCGGCGACGGCATCAGAACAGATTGCCAAGAACTTAAGGGAACGTATGTACAAGCATATACAGGCACTACCATATGAGTATCACGTAAAAGCGGAAACCGGAGACTTGATTCAGAGATGTACTTCGGATGTGGATACGATCAGAAGATTCATCGGATCGCAGTTCGTTGAGATCGGTGGCGTATTCTTCCTTATAGGAATGATTATCTACTCGATGCTCAGCATGCATGTCCTGATGACATTGGCGTCGATATTCATCTTACCCTTTGCAGGTTACTTCTCCATCGTCTTTTTCAAAAGGATCAATAAGATCTTCACTAAAGTGGATGAGCAGGAAGGTAAGCTATCGACGATGATTCAAGAGAATCTATCAGGCGTGCGGGTGGTAAGAGCTTTCGGGAGGCAAAAACACGAACTGGAACGATTTAACAAGGAAAACGATGACTATAGCGATAAGGTATATTCTTTGATTAAGGAGTTCGCACGCTTTTGGTCCTCACAAGACCTGATCGTTCTGACACAAACAGGAATCATGATATTTGTAGGAACAGTACTTGCAGTAAAGGGCCAAATCACGCTGGGCACTTTTGTCGCATTCGCGACACTAGCAGGATACATCCTATGGCCTGTCAGAACACTGGGCAGGATACTCAGTGAAATGTCCAAATCCTTTGTGTCGGTAGACCGTATAGAAGAAGTATTAAATACGGCTACTGAGTATGAAACTGTTGGAGAGGTGCTCGACCTGGATGGCGACATCGAGTTCAAAGACTTGTCGTTCCACTATGAGAGCAGTGATAGGGATATTTTGACAGAAATCAACCTGAAGATAAAAAAAGGGGAGACCCTTGCGATTTTAGGACCTACAGGTGCAGGAAAATCTACTTTGGTGCATCTACTGACCAGGTTTTATGAGCCGACCAAAGGATCGATACAGATCAACGGGCATGATATTTCTGGAGTGGACAAGCATCATTTAAGACACCATGTCGCTTTAATCCTGCAAGAACCCTTCTTATTTGCAAAGTCGCTTTCTGAAAATATCAAAATCGCCAAACTTGAAGCGTCTGAACATCAAATTATCGAAGCCGCTGAAGTTGCGCAAATACACGAGAATATCATGGAGTTCGACAAGGGGTACGAAACCCTTGTCGGTGAAAAAGGAGTCTCTCTATCAGGTGGTCAAAAGCAACGTGTGGCTATCGCACGTAAACTGATCACAGACGCTCCGGTTCTGATCTTCGATGACAGTCTAAGTGCCGTCGATACAGAAACCGATGCGGCGATCAGAGCAAGACTAAACGCTCACAGCAGTGAGCTGACGACAATCATCATCTCGCATAGAATCGCCACACTCTCAGAAGCGGACCATATCATCGTGATTGAGGACGGAAAGATTACCCAAGAGGGAAATCATGAATCCTTGCTCAACCAAGAAGGGCTTTACAAAACAGTGTGGAAAATTCAAGATGCGGATGCGCTAAAGAAGATTTCATAAAAGCAAGGAGGCACCATATGAGAGTTCTTGATAAAAGAATCAGTGGTGACCGCAATAAAATGCGCACCACCATTTACGAAACAAAAAGCTTACAGGCTACATTTTACTAGATAGAGGTAATCGGAATGAAAATAATAAGAAATAGAAAGAAATCACTGGAACAGCAGACACAAAGCTTTAATCGTGAACTTTTCTTAAGAGAAGTAGGACACGTATTATATTTGACAAAGAACTGAGGTTAAGTTATGAAAACTAAGAAAATAAAATTGTTCGGGCGCAACGAGCTGAATCAGGTCGTAGAGCGCGAGTACTTCTTAAAACAAAACATGATGGCATAATAAAGGGGGTGCGTTCGCACCCCAAACCCGCTTTTGGGAGGCTTATATGGAACAGACAATAGAAACTAAGATCAAGCAAAAGGAAAAGGAAAAAACCGAGAAAGGGCTTTCAAAAGAACTTTGGGGCAAGGTACTCACCTACCTCAAACCCTATCGTAAAAACTTAATCCTCATCGGCGGATGCATGTTCGTGCTCGCAGGCATTGACTCGATGTTTCCGCTTTTGACAAAATATGCGATCGACCACTTTATCGAAGGTCAGACACTGGAAGGATTCACGGGATTCGTCATCCTCTACATGGCGGCTGTAGTTTCGCTCGCCGGCACCGTGTTCTTTTTCATCAGCCAGGGTGCGATCGTAGAGGCTGGAATCATCAGAACCCTAAGGAAATACGGTTTCGAGAAGTTACAGGAATTATCCTTTTCCTATTATGACAAGAATGCGGTCGGTTGGATGATGGCAAGGCTGACCTCGGATATTCAAAGACTTGGAGATATGCTATCCTGGGGACTCGTCGACTTCTTATGGGGTTTCTCGATGATGCTTTTCATTGTCGTAGTGATGGTTTTCATCAACTTCAAGTTGGCGCTGATAACCCTATCGGTAATCCCACTTCTTGCAGTGTTGACTATCTTTTTTCAAAAGAGAATACTTAAGACATCAAGAAAAGTAAGAAAAATAAACTCGAAGCTGACAGGAGCCTTCAATGAAGGGATCACAGGTGCCAAAGCGACCAAATCACTGGTTTCTGAGGATACTCAATTTGACGAGTTCGAGAAGATGACAATCGATATGAAACGTACTTCGTACAGGTCTGCCATCTATTCCGCCGTCTACCTGCCGATCGTGCTAACGCTTGGAAGCGTAGGGATGGCACTGATCATCAATTTCGGAGGTTACGATATTCAGATGGGAGCCTTATCCTTTGGTACGATGGTGCTCTTTACAAACTACGCGGTACTGTTTTACGAACCCGTAAGAGAGATGGCCAGGGTGTACGCCGAGCTACAGACTGCCCAGGCATCAGCGGAGCGGTTGATCTCGCTTATTGAAACACCACTTGAAATTCAAGACAGCGCTGAGGTCATCGAAAAATATGGGTCGGCCTTTGAACCGATTCGGGAGAACTGGGAAACATTCAGTGGCGAAATTGCATTTGAAAATGTTAATTTCCACTATCTAGAGGATGAGCCGGTCCTTTACGATTTTAACTTCAAGGTCAAAGCTGGACAGAAAATCGCTCTTGTTGGAGAGACGGGATCAGGTAAAAGTACGATTGTAAATCTGGCCTGCAGGTTCTACGAGCCGGTCAGCGGTAAAATCCTACTTGACGGAGTCGATTACCGCGAAAGGTCGCAGTTATGGTTGCACGACCAGATAGGCTACGTGCTGCAGTCGCCTCATTTGTTCAGTGGAACAATCAGAGACAACATCAAGTACGGAAAACTAGAGGCCACTGAAGAGGAAATGATCGCAGCTGCCAAACTGACGAATGCCCATGATTTTATCATGAAGCTCGACAAGGGGTACGACACCGAGGTGGGTGAAGGCGGCGCGATGCTGTCAACCGGTGAAAAACAACTGGTTTCATTTGCCCGTGCGGTGATTAAGAATCCTAGACTCTTCATCTTGGACGAAGCGACATCTTCTATCGATACTGAAACAGAAATGCTGATTCAGGATGCCATAGACAGAGTGCTTGCCGATAGAACGTCATTTGTGATCGCACACAGGCTATCGACCATTCGATCGGCAGACGTGATCCTGGTGATGAAAAAGGGAAGGGTTGTTGAGAAAGGTAATCATCATGAACTGATGAGCCAAAAGGGCTATTATTACAAACTCTATACGCATCAGTTCGTCGAAGAAGAAGAAATGCATCTTCTTAATAAAGCCTAATTCTGAATACTGTTATTGTTCGCCAGCACTTGAACAATAACAGTATTTTTATTTTTTGAAAGATGGAGTGAAATCCCATGGCTGTTGGGTATCTATTCAAGAAGATTCGAATACTAGATTAGTGGAGGTGCATATGCATTATGATATTTTAATTATTGGAGGCGGTTCAGGTGGATATGCCGCAGCGGTTCGTGCAGCACAGCTAAAATTGTCTGTCGCGATCATCGAAAAGGAATCCATGGGTGGAGCATGCCTCAACTGGGGCTGCATACCAACGAAGACGCTCTATAGAAACGCTGAGTTCTTCAAGCTTATTGAACATTCCAGCCGATTTGGAGTTAAAATAAAGGGCTATGAGATTGACGTAAGTGCGATTCAAGTCAGGAAAAATGAAGTGATTGAAAGAATGCACGAAGATATCCAGCGCATGCTCATCAAGTACCAGATTCCTATCTATAGGGGGATGGGTTCATTCATTGACGACCGAAAGGTGAATGTAACGCTTGATGATGGACGAAGCAAAGTGGTCGAGGGTGACCATATCATCATCGCCACAGGATCGACACCGGTGGTGCCGCCGCTAGAGGGAGTGCTTCTTGATGGCGTGTATACGAGTAACGAGATGCTTGAGTTCAATGAAATTCCGAAGGAATTGGTGATTGTAGGAGCGGGTGTTGTAGGTATGGAGTTTGCCTGTATCTTTCAGGCCTTTGGAAGCAAGGTGAAAGTCATCTCGACGACAGACCGCATACTTGCAAGGATTGATGCGGATGTGACAAAAGAGCTGTCAAAAGAGTTTATCAAAAACGGTGGTGAAATATACAGTAGCGTACGGGCTCAAAAGTTCACCTATGATGAGAAGAGCAAAAAACATGTGGCCTGGGTCAGTGACGGTATCGAGGAAAAGGAAATCTCAGGAGACGTGGTCCTACTTGCAATCGGTAGAAAACCTTTCACAAGCGGCCTTGGCCTTGAAAACGCAGGTGTGGAATCGGATAGGGGGGCTGTCCTTGTAGATGAGCACATGAAAACCTCGGTCGACCATATTTATGCGATCGGAGATGTCAATCGGGTGAACATGCTCGCCTATACTGCTGCGAACCAAGGAATCCGCGTTGTAGAGCAAATTTCACGCAACGAGCCGAATGAGATCGGAAATCTGTTCGCAAGCTGTATTTTCGTGTTTCCCGAACTCGCCTTCGTCGGCATGACAGAAGAGGAGTGCCAATCAAATGGCATCGAATACCATGCATCCAAGTACTACTTTGAGGCAAACGGCAAAGCACTTGCACTGGACGAAACCAAAGGTTTTGTCAAGGTGCTCTCTGACAAGGACGAGAACATCATCGGTGTCCACATACTAGGACCGCATGCCACCGATTTGATCCATGAGGCGGTTTTAGCCATGCAGCACAAGATGAAAGTGGATGATATCATCAACACGATCCATGCCCATCCAACCTTGTCAGAAGCATTTAGAGAAGCCGTGTTGGGACTCAAGGATTCTCCGATTATCAGCAAGCCTGTGATCGATAAAACTAAATAGAACATAAAAAATACAACTTTTTAATGAAAAGTTGTATTTTTTATTAGAATTAGATTAATATAATCAATATTAGGTTTAAAAATATTAACCAAGGTGTATAATTTACTTAAGGTAGACACATAAAGGGGGGAATCGGAATGGCTCGAAATATCAGAATCAAAGTAATTGATGGAGATACCAATGTGAACTTTTCTTTACCGATAGGACTGATTACCAGATTGTTGAGAATAGGTGTGGACATCTTCAGCTTATTTCAAAAGCAGCTTACAGCGGACAAGTTTACAATGGACACGAAAGACTTAAAAGAAGTAGCGGCATTCTTTGACGCGCTAAAGGAAGTAGATCCGTTCACATTTGTAGAAGTGGAAGACGGTGACACCAAGGTGCTTATCAGGACAGAATAGCGAGGGATGAGATGAAAAAAGAAGTGATTGGCAAATGCCCTGTGTGTGACGATCATCTAAAAGTATCCGTGCTGTCATGCAAAAGTTGCGGTACAAGCATTCACGGTGAGTTTGAACTTTGCTCCTTTTGTAAATTGAGCGAGGACCACAAAATGTTTGCGATGGTTTTCATCAAAAACAGAGGCAATATAAAAGAAATTGAAAAGGAACTGGGCATCTCTTACCCTACAGTAAGAGGGAAGCTCGATGATGTGATCACAGCCCTAGGATTCTCTGTAGAGAAAAAAGTGCAGATAGATAAGCAAGAGGTGTTAAAGCGGCTGAGTAGTGGTGAAATTACAAAAGAAGAGGCACTTAAGCAGTTAAGTGAATAAGGAGGAAATATCATGGCTTACCAACAAGAAAAGTTACAAATTCTTAAAATGGTCGAAGAAGGTAAAATCAACCATACAGAAGCACTTGAGCTTATGGAAGCGCTAGGAAAAGAAGAAATTGAAATCAAGCCAAAATCGGATGTGAAATCAACTACCCGCATGCTGAGAATCAAGGTGCGTGAAGGCCAAGACAAGACGAAGGTCAATGTAAACATACCGCTAAGCCTAGTCAATGTAGGTCTTAAAATCGCCAAGCATGTCAATGTGGGTGAGAATCAAGAGATGCTCAATCAGATCGATATGGATGAGATCATCAGGTTGATCGATGAAGGCGCACAGGGCAAACTTGTGGAAATTGAAGAGCCTGAAACAAATACGTATGTAGAGGTGTATGTGGATTAATCCCTAGTATCCATTTGGCGCAACGAGTTACCGACTCGTTGCGCTTTTTTTATAAAGTTTTGTGTAACTCTTAGGATTTAAGGATATAATAAGAGTATTACATAGATTGGAGACCGTTATGAAAAAGAACATCCTGTTCGTCGATGATGAAAATCAAATACTTAGAGCACTAAAACGCCTATTCCATAATTCAGAATATGAGACATTCTTCATGGAGAGTGGATTGGATGCACTTAAATTACTAGACCAGCAATCAATCGACCTCTTGATTACAGACTTGAGAATGCCGCAGATGTCTGGGGTTGAGCTATTAAAAGAAGTAAAGAAAAAACATCCGGGTGTTTTACGGGTGGCACTTAGCGGATATACGGATAGCAAGAAGATCTTTAGCGCGATTGAGGAAAATTTGGCCAAGATGTACCTGTTTAAGCCTTGGGATAACGATGAGATCTTCAACATCGTCAGAAATCTTTTCGCACTAGAGGAGAAATTAAGCGATCGTACCCTCTTGAATGCAATCAACAGTCTGGATGAGCTACCTACGGTTCCTAAATTATTTACTGATATCTCAAAAATGATTCAGGATGAGTTGGGGATTGAAGTAATCGCTGCGAAGATCGAAGAGGATCCTGCGATCGCTTCGAGAATACTGCGTGTTGCAAACTCAGCCTTTTACGGTGCGAAAACCGGATCTATCATGCAGGCGATCATGTTCATAGGGCTTTTGAATGTGAAGAATATCGTATTAAGCAATGCCGTATTTTCAAGTACTGCCGGCATTTATAGTATGGAAAAGCTATCAAAACACGCTGGACTGACCAATAGACTTGTCAATCAGCTATATGAGATCATATATGATAAGAAAATGCCTATGATCAATTCTTCTGTAGGTCTTTTACACAGCATAGGTATCGTAATGATGCTCACGAAGTTCGAGAATCAATATATCGAAGTGATCGAGCATGCGAATAAGTCGGATGACGACATTTGTCAGATTGAAAGCAAGATACTCGGGCACACGCACGAGCAGCTCGGCGGATATCTGCTAAACTGGTGGGAACTGCCGTATCCGCTTGTCGAAGCGGCGATGCACTACAGAAATCCGCTGTTTGAAGAGGTGGTGCATAAGGATATCACATCACTTGTTCATGTAGCAAGCCATACCGCATGGTCGATGATGAGTGAAAAACAGTTTCAGGTCGAGTTAAGACCAGAAGTGCTGACCTACTTAGGAATAAATGATTCCGTGATCAGCACGTTGAAAAAGAGGGTTGCCAAAGATATGAAACTTTAAACTTCAGCTAAATGGTGTAAGGGGACTGAAATGAAAATCTTAATTGTAGATGATAGTCGTTTGATCCGAATGCAGACGAAGAACTTAATGGCTTTGAATTTTCCTGATGTTCAACTTGAAGTGGCTGAAAACGGTGATGAGTGCATGAAGCTAATCAAGCGCTTCAGACCTGATATCATATTGCTTGATATCGTCATGCCCGGGATTTCTGGGATAGAGGTCTTGCAACTGATCTCATCCAAGATAGAAGAAGGTTACATCAAGGTAATCATGTTCTCCTCACTCGATGATCAAGTGACACTAAAACAGTGTTTTGAACTGGGGGCTTCAGATTTTATCAGCAAGCCGATTGAAGAGCTTGAAACGGTCGCCCGTCTTGAAGCTGCGATCAAATCCATGTCCTTGTTTAAGGATTTGAAGGGCGCGAACGAGAAGCTCGAATCCAAGAACAAGGAGCTACTCAGATTAAACGAGGAACTGATGGAGACCAGAGTGCAGTTGACCCAATCAGAAAAACTTGCCGGCATTGGACAACTGGCTGACGGGGTGGCTTTTGAAATCAGTTCGCCTGTGGGATTTGCATCGAGCAATCTGGCGACACTTAGGATGTACTCGCAGTACTGGATGTCGCTTTATGACAAACTATTGCAAAAGAATAATCTTAAGAGTTATAATCCCGAAGCGTATGAGATCGTCAATAGCCCTGAGTTCAATTATATGATCAGCGATATAAAAAGCATCTTTGACGACACAGAGGCGAGCCTGACAAGGACTAAGGGGATTATTCAAAGTCTCAAGAGTTTCTCAAGGGCGGACCAGCAAACAAAGAAAAACTGGGTCGATTTGAATAAGGGCGTGAGCGATACGATTTCCATATTGAGAAGTCGCATTGAAAGCACTGCGATGATCACGCTCGATCTTAGGCCAATACCCCTGTTCCTTGGTTACGGATCCCAGCTTAATCAAGTGATACTCAATGTCATCCTAAATGCGGTCTACGCGATTGAAGAAAAATTTGATGAGGGATTAGGTGCGATCAGCATCAAAAGCGATGTAAAAAACGATTTTGTAAGACTTCAGATATGCGACAACGGTTTGGAGATACCTCAGAAGCTGAAGGAGAACCTGATGTCGAACCAGATGGCCAACCATTCTTTTGATGACGATATCGGTAGAGGGGTCGGTCTTAGCATGGCTTATGATATCATCGTAAACATACATGGCGGTAGAGTTCAGATCAAGACGGATTTAACAATGGGGACATGTATAAATATCGAATTACCAGTTGATTAATGAGAAACCAGATGAAAATCTGGTTTTTTTGGTGCCTTTTTTGGCTTTATAGGAACGCTTTTTTAGAGTGAATTGGGTAAAAATCAAATAGTTATGCAATTAACATTTAAGGAGGCATAAAATGGGTAATCGAATTTTAATAGTAGATGATGCCGGATTCATTAGAAAGCAGCTTGTCAAAATAGTTGAAAACCTAGGTTTCGTGGTTGCTGGAGAAGGTGAAAACGGTTTGGATGCCATCGATTTATATAAGAAACTCAGACCGGACATCGTATTTATGGACATCAACATGCCAGTGCTTGATGGCGTCCGGGCGATTGAAGCGATAAAGAAAATAGATTTTAATGCGCGAATCGTTGTCGTTTCGGCAGTGAGCGCTGATATTAATGTAGAAGAACTCAATGGACACGGTATCACAGAGTTTGCTAATAAACCCTTTACCGGCTATGAGATAGAAAAAATATTGAATAGAGTCAGCGCATTGAAGGGAGAAAGTTAAATGTCTGATCAGAGATCGTTAGAGCCTATGGAAGAGATGTTTCTTGTGGAGACCGGTCAGCTAGTCGATAAGTTGGAAAAAATCATCATGAGAAGCGAAAGCAACAACGACTTGTCAACTGACATCGATGAAATTTTCAGAATCATGCATACGGTCAAAGGAAATTCGATGATGATGATGTTTGACGAAGTCGCAAACTTGGCGCACTCTCTTGAGGATCTGTTTGATTTTTTAAAGGTGAAGCCCAAAGTGATCAGCGATTACACAATAATCTGCGACCTGGTGCTCGAAACTGTGGATTTCTTCAAGATGGAGCTCGCTAAGATAAGTGAGATGAAAGAGGTGGATGGCTCGTGCAGCACCTTGATCGGATCCATCAAGGACTACTTGGAATCGCTTAAGTCCATGTCAAACAACCAGAATTACGAGTCCAAAGTAGAGGAAGAAGTGGAGAGGTTTTTTGTCGCGCCGGTAAGGAATGTCTCGCGTGTCGATAGCAAGGCCAAGATGGGGCTTAGTTACTACATGACCACCATCCACTTTGAAGAGGGGTGTGAGCTCGAGAATGTCAGGGCGTTTTCGATTATCCACGGTCTGAAGGATTTGGTGGAAGAACAGATTTATTATCCACACGACATCGTCGAAAATGAGGCTTGCGCCCAACAGATTAAAGCCAGTGGATTTGTCATTTTTTATAGCACGCTGGAGTCGTTTGAGACGCTTCAGCAGCATTTTGGCACGACGGCCTTTGTAAAATCCATTCAAACCCATCCAGTCAGTGAAGACGCCTTTGAAGCCAACAAGGAATGTAAGATAAGCGAAGAAAAGCATCTTGAAGAGGTATCAAATCTAGGAGTGGAGAACACTTCAATCAATGGAAAACAACAGACTGGCATCGAAGCCAAGGAAAAACAGATTTCCAAAAGTTTTATTACCGTCTCGCTCAATAAAGTGAATCAACTGATGGATCTTGTGGGAGAACTGGTGGTTTCCGAATCCATGTTCACTAGAAATCCAGAAGTGATCGACCTACACCTTGAAAGCTTTGAAAAGGCTGCAAGACAGCACCGGTTCATCATCAAAGAGGTTCAAGATGTGGTGATGAGCATGAGAATGGTTCCTTTGGAACTGACGTTTCAAAAGATGAATCGCGTGGTCAGGGACATGACCAAAAAAACAAGCAAGCTGGTGAATCTGAGTATCAACGGCGCACAGACAGAAGTGGATAAGAATGTGAGCGAGCATATCGCGGATCCGCTGATGCATATCATAAGAAACGCGATCGACCATGGAATCGAGCTTCCCGAACATCGCACCCAAGCGAATAAACCGAGTGAGGGGACGGTGTATCTAGACGCCAAGCAGTCAGGTGGCAGCGTGTACATTACAGTGAAGGATGATGGAAAAGGCATTGATAGAGAAGCTGTTCTGTCAAAAGCCCAAGCCGTCGGATTGCTGACAAGAGCTAAAGAAGACTATTCGGACAAGGAGGTTTATCCACTACTGTTCACGCCTGGATTCTCGACAAATGATCAGGTCACCGAATTTTCTGGACGCGGTGTGGGAATGGATGTGGTATCAAGAAATATCGAAGAGGTTGGCGGAACTATCCAGATTGACAGCACCCTAGGTCAGGGAACCGAAATCACCATAAAGATTCCACTGACGCTTGCAATCATCGAAGGGATGATGATCGCATCTGGAGACGTGATCTTTTCGCTACCCATCAACTCGATAAGCGAATCGATGCGAGTGACCCAGCATCAGCTCATTAAAGACAATTCAAATAGAGAAATGATCATGATCAGGGGGGAATGTGTGCCTGTGGTCAGACTCTATGAAAAATTTGAGATTGAAGGCGCTCAGAAAGACATTGAAAAGGGCATACTCGTCATGATAGAAAACGATACGACAAAGCAATTGTTGTTTGTAGATCAGATCATCGGCGAGCAACAGCTCGTAGTGAAACGCATACCTAGGTATATGAAGAGCATCGAAGGCGTATCCGGATGTGCGCTTCTTGGAGATGGCAGAATAACCTTGATTCTGGATCCTACGAGTCTTATGTGAGGTGAGTGAAATGACGGATAGACTAGTATCGGAAAGTACCGACAACTTAAGGGATGAGCAAGTGATCAAAGCGATGACATTTGAGATAGATCAAGTGGAGTATGGAATTGACATCAAGGATGTCAGAGACATTATTCGTATGCAAAAGATCGCCTATTATCCTAAACAGCCGAATTATGTGAAGGGGCTCATCAATCTGAGAGGAAAAATCATACCCACGATGGATATCGGTATCAAGTTCAATAGAACTCAAAAGACATTTGACGATAGGACATGCATCATCGTGATTGAACAGGAAGAGACCACCTTAGGTGTGATCGTAGATAGGATCAACGAAGTAAAAACCTTTGCAATCAGTGAAATATCGGATGCTCCCAACTATCAGGAGGGTCAAGTGAATGAGTACTTGTTTGGCGTTGGCAAAACGGAAGAAGGATATACCCTTTTATTGAAAACTGAAAAAGTGATGGGACATAATGAATGATCATATTTTATCCGATGAGGCATTTGAGGAGCTAAGAGCATATATAAAACTGAAGTCAGGTATTCACTTAGCCGAACATAAAAAAACGCTAGTCATGAGCAGGATGATGAAGACGTTGAATCAGCTTAAGTTTACCACCTACGACGATTATCTCAGCTATCTGAAAGAGGATGCGGATGGAGATAAGCTGAATCATCTGATTGACAGAATCTCAACAAATCATACCTACTTCATGAGAGAAGAACAGCACTTTGACTATTTGCAGGAGGTGATCCTGCCTGAACTTGAGAGTCGTGAAAGCAGAAAGGACATTCGGATATGGAGTGCGGGGTGTTCGAGCGGTGAAGAGCCCTATAGCATCACGATGGTCATGCACAAATATTTCGAAAAAAGCTGGTTCATGTGGGATGCGAAAGTTCTGGCATCCGATATCTCTGCAGAAATATTGAGTCAGGCGCGAAAAGGGGTCTACCGTAAGGAAACACTGGAAAACCTAAATAATAAGGCCAAATTGATGTATTTCAACAGACTTGAAAAAGGGTACGAAGTAAAGCCGCTGCTGAAGAAGAATGTGATCTTTAAAAGAATCAATCTGATGAAGCGTTTTCCCTTTCAGTCGAAGCTACATGTGATATTTTGTAGAAACGTAATGATATATTTTGATGCTCAGACCAAGGCGGATCTTATCAAACGCTTTTATGATCAGCTACTCCCTGGTGGATATCTGCTAATCGGACATTCAGAGACGATCGATAGGAATATCGCGCCTTTTGAGTATGTTCAGCCATCGATATACAGAAAGTGATTTACTTGACTTAAAGTACCCTCTATACCGCTAAAAATGTATGGAACGAAGTTTTTGAAAAATTGCTGCAAGAACAACGGAACTTGTGAGGTAATTTATGATACATGATTTGAAATTGTTAATCATAACCGATGATCGGAATCTGTCGCTTGATTTTCTAAATAAGCTGGAGAAAGACAAGATTGCGACAAAAGTGAATATAGTCGGTTCAGAAGAGAGTGAGCGAATCGATGAGTGGCTTGCCTACTTCGGTATTGTCCTGATCGACGTCATAGATATAGATTGTTATACGATGCTTGACGAAATCAACCTGCCCCAAATCATGCTGTTTACAGAAAACTGCACTGAAAATTATAATGAGGAGCTTGTCAATGTGCTGAGAATCACCTCGTATCCGGTGTATTTCAGGATCGACGATCCAAAACTCTTAGAGGACGTATCGAAGATGAAGTTCGGTAAGAAGATGGATACGGACAAATCCAATAGGATGAATGTGGATTTTGTCCAGTCGACCCTAGGAGCGCTAGGAGACGGAGTAATTGTAGCCAATTTCAGCGGTGAGATCGAATACATGAATCAGATGGCAAGGTCGATCACCAAGTATTTCGGTTCTATTCAAGAAGTGGACTTCAATAGGGTATTCAATATCATCAATCCCAATGAGTGTTACTGTGAAGACTATTTCTTAGACCGTATGAAGCAGAAAAATCACCCCTTCGGACTTCATCGTGATGCCATGATGCTGGACCAGGAAGGAAATATGAAATACATTTCAGCAACACTATCACCGCTTGAAGTAAACAGACGAGGCCTGGTAGGACTCGTAGTGGTCTTTAGGGATATCAACCGGATAAGAGAATCTGAAAAAAGACTGCATCTGTATTCTGAGGCGATCAAGCAGAGCATGGAGGCGCTGGTGATCACCAACGAGGAGTTCGTCGTCGAGAGTGCCAACGGCATCTTCTTAAAGTCGTTTGATGTTGACAAGGAGGCGGTTATTGGAAACTGTCTGTTTGATCTGGCTCCTTTTGAGACAAGTCTTAAAAGGCATGAAGTTGAAAACGGATTATTGGAATCCGAAGCCTTTAGAAAAAATATCAGTACGGATACAAATGGGAATAAGGGCCATTTCAGAGTGGTTTTGAGTCCTGTTTTTGATAGTTCCACTGTCTATTATCTAGTTGCGCTTGTCGACATGACCAAACAGATTGATATGGAGACGCAACTGGAAAAAGAACGTGAAAATCTCAATACCATCTTCGAAGGCTTACCCCTTGGGGTAATCATCATGACCGAAGACCTTGCGGTAACCAAAGTGAACCGCGAGGCTATCGAGCTATTTGATATTGGAACGGCAGACGTCCTCGGAAAGCATTTTGGTGAGGCGATCGGCTGCGGAACAAAAAGTGAGTTATGCAGTAAAGGAGTAGATTGTACAGACTGTGCGATGAAGTTCCATATAGAAAGAGCCTTCATAGAGCAGGAAGCGATTAGAGGCGAGGAAGTAGCCTTTAAAATAGCACATAAATCCGGCGGACATCTCAAAAGATGGTTTAGATTAAGTGTCGTGCCATTTCAAATGGCAGGAATAAATCATGCGATGAGCGTCTTTGAGGATGTTACTGAGCAAAAAGAAATCGCCGATAGCCTAATTCAGAATGAGTTTAAGCTGCGGCTCATCACGGACAATATGATAGACACCATAACACAGGTGGATACGAGTGGAAACATAGTCTATGCCAGCCCATCCCATTGGAACCTGATGGGATACTCTCCTGAGTACCTGATTGGAAAAAATCTATTTAACTTCATACATCCTGAAGATGCCGACGAAGCAAGAAGCAAGATGCGCGAGCGTATTGAAAGCGGAAAGTCATTCTCTACAGAACTTAGGTTGAAAAGAAAAGACGGAAAATACATCTGGTTGGAATCGGTTGGAAATCTTCTTAAAGAAGCGGATGATGAGCTGACATTGATCTATGTCAGCAGAGACATATCTGTAAAAAGGGAAGTGCTTCAACAGATGCAAAAATCAAAAGAGGCCGCAGAGAGCGCCAATAAGGCGAAGTCGGAATTCTTAGCGAACATGTCGCATGAGATCAGAACACCGATGAACGGCATTATAGGCATGACCAATTTGACACTGATGTCGTCAATTACAGATGACCAACGTGAGAATCTGAATATGGTGAGGTCCTCAGCGGAGAACTTGCTTAAAATCATCAATTCGATCCTGGATTTCAGTAAAATCGAAGCTGGGAAAATAGTTGTGGAATCGCATTCGTTCAATCTGAAACACATTATTGAAAAAACCCTATCACCGATAAGGACTGAGGCCCTCAATAAGGACCTTGATATCAGATATGAGATCGATCCGACCCTATCGCAGGTTGTAAAGGGCGACAGCAACAGGTTGATCCAGATATTTAACAATCTGGTGGGGAATGCGATGAAGTTCACCCATAAGGGTGAAGTCGTACTGAGGGTGAAAAAAAAGGAAGTGAACCACAATACGGCAGTAGTAAGATTTGAGGTTGCGGATACGGGTATCGGCATCGCCAAGGAACATCATGAGAAGCTCTTCGAATCCTTCAGCCAAGTGGATGGATCGATGACAAGAAAGTATGGAGGCACCGGTCTGGGGCTTACAATTACAAAGCAGCTTGTTGAATTGATGGGCGGACAGATCGGCTTTGAATCCGAGGTCGGAAAAGGTTCGGTGTTCTGCTTTGATATTCCTCTTTTAGAGGTCGAGTCGAGTGCTAGCGAAAAAAAAGTGAGCTCATTAGCGGTTCCTACCGCTTCAAAAGTGCTCAAGGTACTCCTAGCAGAGGATGATCCGATCAATCAGACACTTGCCATGAGATTGCTGGAGCGGCAAAAACATCAGGTTGTCATTGCAAACAACGGGCTAGAAGTGATTGAAGCACTCAAGCGGGAAAGCTTCGACATCATCCTGATGGATATCTCCATGCCAGTGATGAACGGGCTTGAAGCCACAAGCTACATCAGGGATACACTCAATTTAAGAGATCTACCGATTGTCGCTTTGACTGCCCATGCGATGAAAGACGATCAAGAGCACTTTTTAAGCAGCGGCATGGATGCATATATCGCCAAACCCATTGATCTGAATCACTTTTATAATACCATCGAGCGCGTAACGACCACCAACCATATTGTTGAGTCACTAATCAAGAAGGCCTATGAGCTGGATGAAACAGTTGCATCTGTCGAGGAGATCTACGAATTTCATGAGGAGCTTAAAATCTATACACTCAAAATTGAAAATGCAATCAGGGAGTGCAGGTTCAGTGATGTGGAAGATTTGGCGCATTATCTGAAAACACTTGCGACGACCGTGGGAGACAGATCGGTAAGAACCTGGGCATTGAAGCTTGAGTTGGATGCAAGAAAAGAGGATCAGGTAAAATTGGAGGTTACTTTTAGCAAACTTGTCGATGAGATGAAAAGGATTGAAAGGGGTTTAGCATGAGAATATTGATTGCGGAAGATGATTATGTCAGCAGAAAGTTTATGTTCAAATTTTTATCGAAGTTCGGCGAGTGCGATGTGACGGTGGACGGAATGGAAGCGATAGAGGTTTTTCTGATGGCGCTAGAAGAGAAGAATTACTATGATTTGGTATGTCTTGATATCATGATGCCAGAGGTGGATGGCATTAAGGCCCTTAAGACGATTAGGAAACTTGAGCAGGAAAGAAACCTACCAAAGGCATTTAAGACAAAAGTGGTGATGACGACGGCGCTTAACAATACGGACAAGGTGATGACTTCGTTTTCATCGGGATCGGAAGCGTATGCGGTAAAACCGATCGATACCCAGAAGCTCACAGAAGTGCTTCAAAAGTTGGGCTTTGAGATTTCTTAATGTTCGAACCCTTTACAAACAAGAGCGGCTTTGGTATCATGGTTGACGAGTCTAGACACGTGAATAATACGTGAAGAAAGGAAGAAACCATGGAAAACAAAGTATTAGCGGTAGTAGATGGTCGCGAAATCAAAAGTGAGCATTTAGACTACTTAATCCAAACAATCGGTCCTGAGAGAGCTGCTCAGTTCCAAGGCGAACAAGGACAGTCTCAACTTCTACAAGAACTAATCAACCAAGAATTGTTCTACTCATTGGCGTTGGAACAAAAGTTAGATGAAGATAGTGCCTATAAAAAAGAGATTGAGATTGTGAAAGCAAATCTTTTAAAATCTTATGCGATCCGTCAGTTCCTAGACACAGTGTCTGTGGACTCTGAAAAAGTGGAAGCATACTACAATGAAAATCCAGCTCAGTTCGAAGAGGCTCCGTCTGTTCAAGCTAGCCATATTCTTGTAAAAGAAGAAGAAGAAGCTACTCGCATTAAAGAAGAAATCGAAGCTGGTTTGACATTTGAAGAAGCTGCGACTAAATACTCGACATGTCCTTCTAAGGAGCGTGGTGGAGATTTGGGTAGCTTTGGCAAAGGTCAGATGGTTCCTGAGTTTGAACAAGCGGCGTTCGATTTGGAAATCGGCCTTGTCTCTGAACCTGTTAAAACACAGTTTGGTTACCATATCATTAGAGTTGCTGCAAAAAACCCTGCGTCTACAATTAAATTTGAAGAAGTTAAGGGTCAAATCGAAGGACACCTTCAGCAACAAGCTCAAAATGAAGCTTACTTCAACAAAATCGCTACACTGAAAGAGAAATTCAACGTTAGCATCAACAATTAATCACATGAAAAAGGATCGCAATAAGCGATCCTTTTTTTTATTTGTCCTCTTCTGTTTCAGGTAGGTTGAATTCGATTGGAGTTGTTAACGGATCTTCAAATCCCGGTAAATTGTAAAATTCGAAATCTTCCTGCCACTGCTCATACACGACGATATCAAACGGCTTTTGGGCAGTCCCTGAAGGACTGTAGACGCCAAGAGTGATAAGGATGTGCTTTTGCTGTGGATCGTCTTTAGAGTTGATGTTGAAGGTGAGTTCAAAATCATATTTTTCAGGTGATTCGTTTGTGATGACAAGCTCGCCCGGCTGTAAGTCAAGTAATGATTCAACCGCTGTCGTAAGCTCGGCCTGATTTTCTTTTGCGCTGTAAATATCACTTACCAGCTGATCGATGGCAGCAAGTGTGTGTGAACTGTCCTTTTCTAGTGCATAGTAGGACTGGATCCACTGTGTCTTCTTATTGGTCAGTCGAAGACTGGAAAGCGACGTGGTGAATATTGCAAGTCCAAGAACGATTAGAACGACCATCAAGATGATCACCAGTACCGAAGTGGACCCTTGTTGCCTATGGTTTCTCTTCATCACTGACCACCTCCTGATTGAAGATAGTGCCCTGTACTGAAGTTGACGATTGTTTTGGATTCTGAATCAGTGACGATGACATCCAGGTAGACCAGCTTGGAGACGGTTTCATCCTTTGTGACACTTAAATTGAGGGTGTATGAAGCATCCGCACTCATATCGGACAATTCCCAGTATTCATCATAATAAAGCGTGATGGACTCGGGTAAGTCCCTAGGTGTCGACTTGACTTCCTCAATCGCGTTTGAAGCCATCAGAGAGGCCATGTTCTGAATCAAAGCCTTGTCGTTAAGCTCGCCTGAGGCGATGTAAAGATTGAGTATGACTACACTCACAATGCTTAAAAGAGCAATTGAAAAGATAACCTCAACGAGTGTGAATCCAGAGTGTTTTTTTCTTTTCATATCAATCACCCGTCCTTAATGCAATTCGCTGATCAATTTCGACCTCTTTGTGATTCAGCAAATGATTGTATGTGATGACAATCAATCCGCCTTCTTTTTCGGAAGAAATCGTCATTCCGTCCAATTTGACAATGGGTGTGCTCAGCTCAAGACTTGGCTTGGTGTCTGTGTAGCATTCGTACAGGTAGCCGTCATAGTAAAAAATATAAGTCACTAGTCCCTGTTCTTCTTGACCGTGGGATAGCTTCAGCGCATCACTGTCTTTGAATGCGTTTTGGGTAAGGGTGATAGAATCAAGAGAATCATTCTGTTTGATCGACATATTGATGTATGACATCGCGATCCTTAAGTTCTCTTCTGATGTTTTTTTCTCAAGGGCTCTTTCAAAAGTAGCGCTACCTTGAACGATCAGAATACAGACGGCGGTTGCGAAAATCATCATTAGGATTATGACGAGGAATGATTCAATAGATACGTTTTTTCTTCTACCGCTCATGTTCATTCCTCCTATTCTTTTTCTTTTGTGTTCGGCAAGACTCTGATATCAGGCAAGACATTAGACGCGAAGACTTCATAAAAATAAACATAGTCATCGCGGTGTAGGATAAGACCATAATTCTTGACTAGATAGTCGATATCCGGCGGGTAGCTGCCTTCTGAGGCATAACATTGGATGGCATACTTTTCAATGGTCATGCGCTCTGTTTCCATATCTTTAGCACCTTGTGCATCAGTATAATTGACAAGTGCAGTGATTAAAAGGAGAATCACAATAATAACAAATGGCAAAGTAAGTAACTGAGAAAGAGTGCTAGGCAAATATTTCCTTTGCATCATATAGCACCTCCATTATCCAATTGCGTTCATGATACCAACGATTGGAAGAATTACAGAAATCAAAATTATACCGACGATGGATGAAAGTATAATGATGAGCAATGGTTCGATCACAGTGGTCAGACGTTCCAACCTATAATCCAGTTCCTTTTCCATATTGTCTGCCGCCTTATCGAGCATGCTGTCCATATGGCCGGTTGACTGTGCGATGGTAAACAGCTTGATGAGCACCCAAGGAAACAGGTGAAGCGATTCGATCGCCTTATCAGGCATTTCGCCTTGATTGATCCTATCTGCTGCCGCTTCGACACGTTCAGTGACATAGGTGTTGTTAAATATTGGTGTGATCAGTTTCATGGCCATACCGATATTCACACCGCTTCTAATCAGTATCGCAAGGTTTCTTGAAAATCTTACAGCGGTAATCGCTGAGATGATGTGTTTTTGGATAGGCATCTTGAATTTTAAACGGTCATAAAACGCAGAGCCTTTCTCGGTTCTGCCATAGGCGTAAGCACCACCGGCAAGAGCTGCCAAAATGATTACGATTGGCCAGATATAGTCGCCAATCCAAAGGCTAAGGTTGAGGATGACCTGTGTAAGTGCCGGCATATCGCCGCCAAGCGAGGTCAAAATCTCGTTGAACATGGGTAATACTTCGACCACCAACAGCACAATCACTCCAAACATCAATAGCGATAGAATGATAGGGTAGGTGATGGCTGCCTTGACCTTTGCGGAGGTTTCCATTTCTTTTTCGTAGGTATCCGCTATTTGCGTGAGCGTCTGATTTAGCTCACCGCTTTCTTCGCCGATTTTGACCATCGTGACGATAAAGGCTGGAAAGGCATGACTTTGAGAAGTCATCGCCTCACTTAAGGATTTTCCTTGCCCGATGTCTGATAGCATCGAGTCGATGACAGTGACCAGCTGCTCATTGTCCGATTTTTCCTTGATCAGTTTCAGACCTTCATAAAGCGACACATCCGAATCGATGACAAGGCTTAATTGTCTAGCAAAAATAATAAGTTCGTTTTTTGAAAATTGCTGATTCGATTTCATTTTATTGCTCCTCTCTACATACTGAGGTAAGTTTCAAACAATTGAAGGTCATTCACTCTAAGCCTAGCTTCGGTTTCGTCGATGACGTTTTCTAAAACGAGCTTCGCGAGAGTTCTTTCAAGTGATTGCATACCTTGGCTCATGCCGTTTTGAATAAGATTGTTGATCTGATAATGCTTACCTTCTCTTATGAGATTTCGAACAGCGGGCGTGACGACCATCACTTCGCTTGCAAGCACCAGTCCCGTGCCGTCCTTTTTAGGAATCAGCTGTTGGGAGACGATGCCTTCAAGGACTGTCGCCAGCTGACTTTTGACTTGAATCTGCTGTTCGGTGGAGAATGCATCTAAAATTCTATCGATTGCCTTGACAGCTCCATTGGTGTGAATGGTTGAAAGCACCAAATGGCCGGTTTCGGCGGCTGTGAGCGTCATGGAGATCGTTTCGTGGTCACGCATTTCTCCCAGCATGATCACATCGGGATCTTCCCTAAGTGACGACCTTAGTGCCGAAGCGAAGCTTATGGCGTCGCTGCCGATTTCTTTTTGTGTGACCAGACTTCGATCGTGGCGGTGTAGATACTCAACAGGATCTTCAATGGTTGTGATGTGATACTGATAAGTTTCATTCACCCGTTTGATCATACTCGCAAGTGAAGTGGACTTGCCGCTTCCTGTAGCGCCTGCGATAAGAATCAACCCCTTTGACTTTGTTAAAAATTCCCCGGTGTTGCTGGGTAGACCAAGAGAATCAAGTTCTGGTATTTCAAGGGGAAGCGACCTGATCGCCAGGGCTATCGTACCCCTTTGCAGGTAGAAGTTACATCTGAATCGTCCGAGATCGGGTTTAGAATACGACATATCGACAGTCTTCAACGTCATCAGCTGTTCGAATTTTTTGTTGTCCAAATAGTGTCTTGCGAGATCCTGCATGATCTGAGGCATCAGTTTTTCGGTGCCTTCAATCGGTTTAAGTCTTGAATTGACTCTCATCGCAGGCGGGCTTCCGACACAAAGGTGCAAGTCGGTCGCAAAGTTGTCCAGTGCGATTTTGAGTAAGTGGTCCATATATTTCGTTAAATCGGCGTGCATGTTTTCCTCCTCTTGTGTCGCAATGATGACTGAAGTCAATTTGCCATGTATTTGACAAGCTTGCTTTTTAGTAGGTCCGGTTTTATCGGTTTGATCAAGTACCCCTTTGCATGAAGCTCATAGGCTTTCATAATCGTAGACTCATCCGATGTGCTTGAATAGAGCACGATGTTCGTGTTTTTGTCCGCATCGTCCAGTTTGATCTTCTGTAAGAGTTCAAACCCATTAAGTCCAGGCATGTCCAAATCGGTGAGAATCAGATCTGGATGATGCTCCTTATATACATTATATCCTTTTAAGCCATCATTTGCCTCTAGTAATTTTATGGTAGAGCCTTTAAATAAGTCTTTGATGATCACATGCAGCAATCTATCATCCGAAATGAAGAGCAATGTTTTTTGTGAAGTAGGCTTGTTGAAGGAAAAGGCTGAAGCCAGATCTTGTTCGATATGGTAATCGCTAAGCGATTTGAACCCTTCAAGGAGGATATCGGACTCATTGTTTTGAATCATCAGTTTTTTGGAGTTTGCCAAAGCCGGTAATTTATCAAATAGCTGCTTAGCAATCAGTTGGACGGAGTCATCCGGA
Source organism: Fusibacter sp. A1 (assembly GCF_004125825.1). Taxonomy (NCBI): domain Bacteria; kingdom Bacillati; phylum Bacillota; class Clostridia; order Eubacteriales; family Fusibacteraceae; genus Fusibacter; species Fusibacter sp. A1. The sequence goes on from NZ_QQWI01000015.1 coordinate 50,688, forward strand.
TAATAGGCACAGAGAATTACAGCGTCAAAATCGGCTGAGGTGTCGATATCCTCAATTTCATCAGGTTCCAGGATGTCATAGGATATCCCCGACTCATGACAAAAATGACGAAGTGTCTTTTTATAGTTTCGTTCGGTAAAGATCGCTAAAATTCTCATCTCACGCTCCAATCTAAGTCATAATTACACCTATACTAAACATATCCCAAATGGAAGAGATTAAACATAAAAACGATGGTTGGCAAAATTATAGGAACATGTGCTACAATATAGTGATAAGAGAGGTGTACTATGTTTAAAACGATAGAACAATTTGAAGTTGGAGAAGAAATCCAAGGATACTATTTAGTAAAGCAGTCTGCAATCAAAAACACAGCTGCAGGGAAAAAATATATGGATGCCACACTTATGGACGCATCCGGTGAGATCAACGCAAAAATATGGGATGGAGAACCTGTCCTGTTGACGATCTTCAAAGAAGGCGAAATCATCAAGGTGTCCGCGAAGGTGAACAGCTGGCAGGGTCAAAAGCAGCTTAGCGTCCATAAGTACCGCCCGATCAACCCATCGGACGATCTGGATGTAGAAAAGTTCGTGCCTTCTGCTCCGATAAAAGCGGAAATCCTTTATGACAATATTTTTGCGGCAATTGACGCCATGAAGAATGAGGATATCAAAAGACTTGTAAAGGCGCTTATTGTGGAACGTAAAGAGAAGTTCATGTTCTACCCGGCGGCAAAATCCAACCATCACGCTGTGAGGGCGGGGTTGATGTATCACATCTATAGGATGCTCGAGCTCGGCAAAGCGATGGCGGGGGTTTATCCAGAAGTGAATCTGGATCTCTTAAAAGCGGGGATTATCCTACACGACCTTTGTAAAATCGATGAGATGGCTACAAACGCATTGGGTCTTGTTTCTGAGTATACAAAAGAAGGTAATTTCTTAGGACATATCACGATCGGCATCCAACTGATAGGAGAGAAGGGCAAGAGCCTTCATATCGATGAGGAAGTCGTTCTTCTGATTCAGCATATGCTGCTGTCACACCATTACTTCCCTGAATACGGAAGTCCGAAGAAACCGATGTTCCTAGAAGCCGAGCTGCTTCACCACATCGATATGATCGACGCGAGAATCTATGATATCGGAAAGGCCGTGAGGGACACGCCAAAGGGAGAGTTTTCAGAGCCCGTCTGGTCGATGGAGAAACGCAGACTATACAATCACGGACTATAGGAGAGGAATATGACACTATTCAGGGATCTATATTGGAGAAGCTACGATGCGTTTATGATGAACCTTTGGGGTCAAAAGCTGGTGCTTGCCCTCGGAATTCTGCTGGTGACCTTCATCGCAAGAAAATTCGTGAGCAAATGGATTTTCAACCGTATAAGCAAGATGGCAAAAAAAACAAAATACCAATGGGACGACATACTGGTCACGTCCTTTAAAAAACCGCTGGATTATTTCATCACATTTACAGGGGTCTACTTCGCAGTCTTGGCGCTGCCGTTGTCAATCAGCGCAAACCTGATGATCGCACTCGTGTTCAAGATACTCTTTATCGTACTCGTAGCTTATGGCGTCTATAAGATGGAAGGCTTCTACGGGCATCTGTTCGCAGGTATCGGAAACCGATTGAACGTGAAGCGGTCGAATCTTTTGCGGGCGTTCACCATTAAGATTTTTAGAGCGGGCACGGTGGTACTCGCAGGTGTTCTGATACTTGATTTATTGGGCTTTGACATCAGCACGTTTGTCGCAGGTCTTGGACTTGCAGGACTTGCGCTTGCCCTAGCCGCCCAGGATACGCTTCAGAATGTGTTTGCCGGTGTCACCATCATTTTTGATAAACCCTTTGATGTGGGTGATAGGATACTGTCAAACGGTATAGACGGGGTGGTCGAAGATATCAACTTCAGGTCTACACGGATCAGAACCTTGGAACTTGAATATGTGACCATACCCAACAGCAATATCTCCAACAACGCAATCGTCAACTTTACAAAACGTGACGAGCGAAAGGTGAAAATGCATATCGGCTGCCTTTACAGCACAAAAGCGGATTCACTTAAAATTGTGATCGAAAACATCAGGGAAACGCTTATGAAGGACCCTGAAGTAATAACTAAAAGCATCAATGTGAACCTGGATACCTTCGGAGAGTCATCCATCGACATCCTAGTCATGTATCTGACTGCGACAAGCGACTGGAACCGCTATCTGGAAATCAAAGAACGCATCAACTTTGAGATCATGACAATCATGGAAACTGCAGGTGTCGATTTCGCCTTCCCAAGCCAAAGTCTTTACTTTGAAAATCCGCTTCGCATAGAACAAAAGACAGAGTAGGAGAGATTGATGAAACTAGTGATAATCGCTATAAAAGTAGCGGCTTATATGACATGGATGCTCAGAGACCTGGTTGTTGTAAAACGTCTGACAAAAAAAGGACTGATCAAAGAACGCAATGAGATCGTAGCGAGGGTATCGCATGATTGGTCGAAGTTTGTCGTCAACTGCACAAAAAGCACGGTCGAGGTGATCGGTGAGGAAAACCTTCCACCACAAGGCGAGCCTCTAGTGATTGTCGCCAATCACCAATCGGCATTCGATATCCCATTATTGTGCGGGTATTTAGGCCGACCGGTCACCTTTATCAGCAAGATTGAAAATAAGAAGCTGCCCTTTGTCGGTTCTTGGCTTGAATACAGCAACTGCGTGTTTATCGACAGAGGTAATCCGAGAGCTGCTGTGAAGACCATGGCAGAGGGGGTTGAAATAATCAAGGCGGGCTACACCCAAGGTCTGTTCCCGGAAGGTACAAGGTCTGAGGATGGTAGCATGAGCGACTTTAAACCTGGTGGATTCAGACTGGCTCAAAAATCGGGTGCGAAAATTCTTCCGGTGACCATCATCGGCGGAAATCTCTTGATGCCCAAAGGGACCTTTAAGATAAGAAAACAGCATATCAAGCTTATCGTCGCTCCCCTTGTTGAAGTGGGTGAGTTGAGCACTAGGGAACTGGCTGTCATGACGCACGATATTGTCGAGGAAAACTTAATCAAGTACAGTAACTGACAATCACACCATTACGGGTGTGATTTTTTTTGAGTACGTTCCCCCTACCTGTAGATACCTCTTATATTCATTTTTTCCTGAAATGCATGGAAGAAAAAGTGGTAGAATGAAACATAAGATGGAGGTGATAGCGATGATCACATGTAGAAACTATAAACATGAACTCGGCTTTAACGACGATTTCATGAAGGTCAGGGACTTTTTACTGGATTTAGGCCTGAATGATGTCTCTCCGCTCAATTACGATTGGGTGAGATGGGAATGGGTCTATTCGCTGCCGTATCAGGATAAGGAAAACCTGTTCAGGTTCGGCATTTGGGAAGATGAAGGAAAGATTGTCGGACTTGCCTGTTATGAAGACGGTTTGGGTACGGTCTTTATCAACCTGCACAACGACTACTATCATCTACTGGAAGAGATGTTTGACTACGCACTCAAACACTTGCACAAAGATGGTGTCCTACAAGTAGCGATACCGGACAACGTCAAAGAGCTGCAGCGCATAGCGATGAACAAGGGCTTCATGGCCACCCAGCAGAAGGAGTCCGATTCGGTGATGGAGATTGTACCTGACCAGCTGTCGTATAAGCTTCCTGAGGGATTTATAGTGACCACGCTTGATGAAACCCATGACCTGTACAAGTACAATCAAGTGCTATGGAGGGGGTTCAATCACGAGGGTCCGGCTCCGGTCACTGACAAGGATATCGAAGAAAGAAGGGTAAGCCTTTCGAGTCCGCATAGCGACAACCGGTTGAAGTTTGCAGTGATGAACCCGGACGGCGACTTTGTCTCCTATGCGGGACTATGGTATGACCCGAAGAACGACTACTGCGTGATCGAACCTGCGGCGACGGACCCCGACTACAGAAGGATGGGCTTGTGCAGAGCGGCGATCTATGAAGGCATGAAGCGGTGTCATGCACTTGGTGCGAAACGATGCATGGTCGGATCGAGCCAGGAATTCTACTACACGATAGGATTCGCCCCATATCAGAATAGGACCTACTGGACAAATAAAAAGCACGCTCGATGAGCGTGCTTTACATTTTAAATCCTAATGCTTAGTTCTTACCGCAGCATTTTTTGTATTTCTTACCGCTGCCGCATGGGCAAGGGTCGTTTCTGCCGACTTTTTCTTCTTTTACAACAGTCTTTGACTGCATGTAGGCTTTTCTGATTTCTTTTCTTTTTTCCTCGTCGAGGATCGATTCCCATTCAGTAAGCTCGTACAACCAGTCCGCTTTTGCAGCGTGCATGTTGAACAGAAGTTTTTCAAAATCGATTGTTCCAGCGATTTCTGATTCAGAAGTCAGTGGCTCAAGCTCGATTTCTTCCACTAGACTTGTGTTGATGCCGTCTAGGAAACCAAGAAACTCAAGTTCAGTCATTTCATAAAACTTAGAAAGATCAGCTATCGTACCTTTAAGTTCTGTATTCTTAGCTGCTAAGATTTTTTTATAGTTGTTCATTTCCTTTTCGAAATAAGCTTGCCAGTACGCGTCGTAAGCTTGTTGATCGTCAAAGTCAGATCCGGCTTCTTGCCATTGTTCATATAAACTCATTATAGTCATCCTTTCTGTGTGCATTCTACTGTGCACAAATTCCACGTGCAATTATATCACAAAGCATGGAAAAAGGGTACAAGAATCGGAACAAGAAAACTTAATATCACTCCGTTGGTGAATGACACCAGCACTGTTTCGGGGCTCGTGGCCTGGGAGATGATAGGTAGGGTGGTATCCATCGAAGTCGCGCCAGCCGGTGCGATGGCCGCATTGAAGCTCACATGTTTTGCCAGATAAGGTATGGTGACGATTGCGATAACTTCTCTGAACACATTCGATAAAAAAGCGACGGTTCCGATTTCCGCGCTTTCAAGACTTGTCAGTAGCACTCCGGAAAGCGAATACCATCCAAAACCAGATCCGATAGCCAGACTGTTGTTGAGGGAGTGTCCCACAAGGTAGCCTGTGAGTACGCCACCTGCAAGACTTCCGATAATGATTCCGAGGGGAACCAATAAAAGATAAAGCCCGTGCTTTTTAAGGTCGTTGAAGATGTGCTTATTTGTACCGATATCGATTCCCACGAAAAAGAGAAGTGCGATAAGGGCGTACCTGGTGAGTGTGGCATTAAAGGCCGCAAGTTCCGGGGGGATGATCAGAAGACCGACAAGTACACCGATGACAAGTGTGATCAAGATGCTTCTAGTCATGTTTCACCTCTCTTTTAAGCAGCAGTCGTGTAAATAGTTGAACCATGAAGATGCTTAAAACCACGGTGATCACGGCATACAGCAGCGCCTGATAGCCGATCGCCGAGATGTTCTTAAAGATCTCATCATCGAGCCCTATGGCGATGCCCATGGTGAAGATAAGTGCAAGCACACCGAAGTGCTGAAGCTTGCCGTTGAGTTTTAAGAATCCGGATTCCTTAGGTACTCGTGTGCCTACGATAATCCCCAGGACAAGAGACCCGAGAATCGGAAGCATGGATGATAGAATGCTGAGTGGTGACATGGTAGTTCTCCTTTTTTCTTTTATGATAACATAATTTAGGTAGCTAAGGGGATGGCTTTTAACTTATCATTTGAATCGGCGCATCACATCGGGTATGATGTAGTAAATGATACGACAGGAGGATGGAATGAGTACCTTATATATTTCAGATTTGGATGGGACCCTGCTAGGTGATGACAGCAGGCTGAGTGAAGAAACCATAGATAAGTTGAATTGTCTGATTGAAGGTGAAGTGGATTTTGTGATTGCGACAGCAAGAAACTACCCTTCAGCCTACGAAAGGGTGAGACATCTTAAGTATAAGAATTATCTGATTCTATCAAACGGAGCCCAGATCACAAAAATCGACGGGACTCCTGTTTGGATTGCCAGGATGGACAATACTCTGATCGAAGAGCTATTTGCGTTTTCAGGGGAGTTTGCCACTAGTTTCATATGGACTTCCTTAAAAGGAGAGAACAAGGTGATGACCCATCGTGACCCCAGTGATGCGATTCTTGTCTTCAAGGCATTCAGGGAGAAATACAGCCCTCAAGCCTTCCTACCTTTTGAAGGACTGCATGAGCTGCTCCTTGAAGACATCATCACGGTGACCATGCTTGACACCCATGAGAAGACACGTGAAATGGAGAAGCGCCTGATGGAGTCTCCACTTTCAGAGAAGGTGGATGCGCATCTGATGCCTTATCCTGAGCTGGACGGACTGTTCACCTTATCGATCCTTCCTAAAGCGACAAATAAGGGCGCTGCGATCAAAGAGCTCTTGAGACTCACGGGCAAGGAGCCATCGAGCATCGTCGCATTCGGCGACAACGAAAACGACAAAACCATGTTCAAGGTGGCGGATGTGGGGGTCGCTGTGGGCAATGCGAATCCGGCTTTGATGGAAAAAGCGGATTTGGTGATCGGTTCCAACGACGAATCCAGTGTTGCAAGGTATATTTGGGAGGCTGAGCATGAAAAGAAGTGATGAAAGAGACATCATGTTTGCAAGAGCGAAGTATGAGAAGGATTCCATGGAATTCAAGGAGTATTACGGCAGGCATCCTGAAAAATTAGAGGAAGACGATGCGATCAGGCAAATGCCGCAGCCCTACACAGAGGGAACTGCGACGTTTCATCCACATATCGCGCCCTTTGCGGATGCGGGGTTCATGGTGCTTGACCAGTTAAAAGCCATGGACACCTATGACAAAGCAACCACGAAGACCGAACTTGACCCCAAGGACATGACAGAGCAGCTGAGAAGAATGCTTAGGTATCTGGGGGCTTCGGATGTCGGGTTTACAAGCGTCTCTTTGGACGACCTATACAGCCATAAGGGAAGAATGGGAGCCTATGGAAAGGAAATCACAGAAACCTTTCAAAACGGGATTGTAATCCTGTACGAAATGGATAAGGACTGCATCAATAGAGCGCCACAGCTCGAAGAGGGGATCGAAGTCGTTAAAGCCTACATGCAGCTAGCTACGACGACGCTTTGGATTACCAACTATATCAAGCTCTTGGGCTATGATGCCAAAGCGCATATCGACGGAAACTATATGGCCTTCTTACCGCCGATCGCAGAAAAGGCAGGACTTGGTGAAGTAGGACGCATCACAGCGCTTGTTCACCCTGAGTTCGGACCAAGAGTAAGGCTGGCCCTAGTGACGACCGAGATGCCGCTTGAACCTGATAAGCCGGTTCCCTTCAATTTAAAGGAGTTTTGCGAGGTATGTAATAGGTGTTCAAAGACCTGTCCTGGAAAAGCGATATCACCGGATCCGATGACTGAAATCGAGGGCAAGGGGATCATGGGCTGGTCGATAAAGGACGAAGAGTGTTACAAGGTATGGCGACGTGTAGGAACCGACTGCGGAGTATGCCTTTCTGTTTGCCCCTTTTCGCAAGGATTCACAGAGGAAGAATGGAACATGATCAAAGAAGGCCGTCTGGGGATGGAAAAAGCGCTGGAAAGCTATTCGAAAAGGATACCTATCAGGTTGTACAATCCAAAAGTCATGGATCACCTTTCTTACCCCAAAGCTCAATTTTAACTTCATATGAAAAAGCAGCACGCTTACGCATGTAGAGATACACTGCGCCTGCTGCTTTTTTTATTTCTTGAACTTGAACGATGTCCAGGTTTTGTGATTTTGCTGACGGTACAAATCGCAAAGAAACGTTTTCCTTTTTTCTGAGGATAATGCAATCCTAAAAACCCTGTGCTATAATAGTATGGGCATGAATGTGCGACTTTTTTTATGCCTGAAGGGGACTTTTCGCGTCCCTGCGTACTCATTCTAGCCCGCGTGGCGGTAAGAATAGTGCTTAAAACGTGTGAAACTGGTTATATATGATTTGGTAGAATAATCAGTGTAAATAGTAAAATTCAAATTTATGGAGGTTGACATGGAACTTAAAGGTAAAGTACTTGTTGCTCAAGGTGGCGGTCCTACTGCTGTAATTAACCAATCTTTCGTTGGTGTTGCTCTTGAAGCAAGAAAATATTCACAGGTAACAAGAGTCTACGGTGCGATCAACGGTGTTGAAGGCATTGTAAACGAAGAGTTTGTAGACTTGACAAAAGAAACAGAATACAACTTGGAGAGAGTTGCGGCTACACCGTCTTCAGGACTTCTTTCGACGAGAGTTAAACCAGACAAAGCTTTCTGTCTTGCTTGCTTTGAAGTGATGAAAGCGCATGACATCCGTTACTTCTTCTATATCGGCGGTAACGATTCATCGGATACGGTAAGAATCATCAGTGAAGAAGCTCAGGCTCAAGGCTATGATTTTAGAGCCGTGCACGTACCTAAAACAATCGACAACGATTTGGTCCATAACGACCATACACCTGGTTTCGGTTCTGCTGCTAGATTCGTAGCACAAGCGTTTATGGGTGTCAATCTTGACAATAGAGCACTACCAGGCGTATATGTAGGCGTTATCATGGGTCGTCACGCAGGTTTCCTTACAGGTGCGGCTGCTATGGCGAAGGTTTACCCGGACGATGGTCCACACCTGATCTACTTCCCTGAAAGAGTCTTCAATATCGACAACTTCCTGCAAGATGTCAAAGCGACTTACGAAAAATACGGTCGTTGCGTAATTGCAGTTTCTGAAGGTATTCAGGATGCTGAGGGTAATGCGATCATCGCAACACTTTCAAAGACTATCGAGAGAGACGCACACGGTAACGTACAACTTTCAGGTACTGGCGCACTTGGCGACTTGCTTGTGAACGAGATCAAAGAAAAACTGAACATCGGTCGTGTAAGATCGGATACTTTCGGTTACTTGCAGCGTTCATTCATGGGAGTTGTCTCTGATGTGGACCAGCAAGAAGCGAGAGAAGCTGCTCAAAAAGCGGTTCAATTCGCAATCATCGACAAAATGGACGGTTCGGTTACGATCCAACGTACTGGCGACTATGCTGTCGATTACGTTCTTAGACCGATTGTCGACATCGCAGCGAAAACAAAGCACATGCCAGAAGAGTTCATCAACGAAGCCGGCAACTATGTAACGCCTGCATTCATCGAATACTGCAGACCTCTATTAGGTTCGAATCTTCCTCAACCTGCTAGAGTACGCGCTCCAAAGATTGCAAAAATTCTTAACAAATAGCAGTTCAGACACCCGCCATGCGGGTGTTTTTTTTTGGAGAAATATGATTTGATTGCGATATGGGATCGATAATGGGTAACAACAAACCAATTGGACATATCTGCTATACACTCAAGCGTAATTGGGCTATAATGAGCTTATTGCAATTATAGGAGGAAATAATGACTAAAGCTAAACAGACAAAAAGTGCTGCTAAGGGCACTGGAACTGCGACTCATAAAAGCAAAAAAACAAAAGCCGGATGGGCGGTGGCAAAAACTGAGGACAAACACAAGAAAAAGCGCAAACCCAGAGTGAAGCCCGATAACGAACCGGCTGGCAAAAAGAACGTCAAAGCAGCAGGTAAAGCAGTAGACAAAGCCCCTAAAAGGCCAGCCCCTAAGAAGGAACTTCCCAAGCAAGTCTTAAAGCCTGGTGTGAACTATACAAGGCTTAACAAGCTGATCGCTGAAACGGGCTATTGTTCTAGAAGGGAAGCCGACAAGCTGATCAATGAAGGAAGAGTGAAAGTCAACGGTATGGATACCGAGCTTGGTACAATGGTTGGACCAAGAGACAGGGTGACCGTCAACGGTAAGCCGCTGCAGGAAAAACCTAAGGATGTCTATCTCGCTTTCAACAAGCCTGTAGGGATCGAATGCACCACAGACAGGAACACGAGAAACAACATCATAGATTACATCAACTACCACGAAAGAATCTTCCCTATCGGAAGACTTGACAAGGAATCGCAAGGATTGATCCTACTTACAAACGACGGGAATATCGTCAATCCTATCTTAAGAGCCGGTAACGCCCATGAGAAGGAGTATATCGTCAGTGTAAACAAGCCGATTACCCATAAGTTTATCGAGGGTATGAAAAAGGGTGTGCCGATCCTAGACACGGTGACCCTGCCCTGCCAGGTCGACCAGATCGACAAATACAAGTTCAAGATCGTACTTATTCAGGGACTAAACAGACAAATCAGGCGCATGTGCGAATATTTCGGTTACGAGGTGACCTCGCTTAACCGCGTTAGGATCATGAATGTCAATATCGGCAATCTGAAAACAGGCAGTATCAGAAAACTCTCTCCTAAGGAAGTCGGTGCCATCTTTGCAGCCATAAAGACTTCGAAGGGAACAGAAGAAGCTTCCAAATAGTTGGGTTAGTTCCATTGAATATAGGGTATGTACTATCAAAATAGCAAAAGGGAGTGGTGAAATGAATAAAAGACAAAGGCTATTTAGCATAATCATTGGTATTGCAGTGCTTCTAATGATTTTTTCAAGAACAATCATTGACTTTTTCATCGATTACCAGTGGTTTTCGGATTTAGGATTCACAGACACTTTTTTGGTTAAACTATTCGCATACTTGAAGATCGGTCTGCCGCTATGGATTATCACAGCTGTCGGGTTTTCGATCTATTTCATTTGGGTTGAAAAACAGTACTTCAGGTTGGTGCATGTGCTTGTCGATGTCAAGAACAGACAGAACAAGTCTTATAAGAAATCCTCGGTGGTTGCGGCCACTTTGCTGACCTTGCTTTTGTCCATCATGGTCACAAGCAACATGTGGTTTGATATACTCAAATACTTCAACGCCACGAGTTTCGGATCCACAGATCCGCTTTTCAACACAGACATAGGATTTTATGTGTTCAAGTTGCCGCTTTACAACCAGCTGTTGGGCTATTCGGTGATGTACATCATCATCCTTGCGATCGCCACAGTGCTGATCAACGTGTTCCTGATGGGTGTGAAGCCGCCTACGGATATCGATTTTACCGAATTTCAGAATGTGCACACCATCGGAGACCTAAAGGGGTTTGCACGTAAGGGCATCATCCAGAGCCTGATCATCAAACTTGGCGTGTTCGGCGTCATGGTCTTCTTGCTCCTTGCAGTCCATTACTGGCTTGAAGGCTATCAACTCCTCTATTCGACAAGGGGTGTGGCCTACGGCGCAAGTTATACGGATATCACGATATCGCTACTGGGCTATAGGGTCCAGGCGGTCGTATCGCTACTGGGTGCGATCACGTTCCTGATAGGTCTTCTTAGGAAGAAATACAAGATGATGCTGTCGGGTCCGGCGCTTCTGTTTATCGTCAGTTTCGGATTCGGAGTCGTGAGTCTATTCGTTCAGAACTTTATCGTCGAGCCGGATGAGATTTCAAAGGAAAGAGAGTTCCTGGAATACAATATCGCCTATACGCAAGAAGCTTTCAACCTAGGCGTGATCGATGAACTCGAGTATCCTGTGACCACAGACCTGACGCTCGACACACTAGAACAAAACAAGGAAGTTATCGACAATATCAGAATCAATGACTACAGACCGCTCAAACAGACCTACAATCAGATTCAGGGTATCAGATTGTACTACGAGTTCAGCGACATAGATGTGGATAGATATTATCTGGACGGCAGTTATACACAGGTCTTCCTGTCCGCACGTGAAATGAATCTTGAAAAACTGCAAGTACAGACTTGGCAGAACAGACATATCAAGTTCACACATGGTTACGGGGTCGCGCTGTCGCCTGTAAACTCGGTGAATACGAACGGTCAGCCCGAGCTGCTTATCAAAAACATTCCACCGGTTTCTTCAACGAGCATTGAGATCACGCAGCCTGAGATCTACTTCGGCGAACTGACCAATGACTATATCATTGTTGGAACTAGTGAAAAGGAGTTCGACTATCCTAAGGGTTCTGACAATCAGGAAACTTTGTATACAGGTGATGCGGGACTTAAGATGAACTTCATGAACCGTGTGTTTTTCGCTGTGCACGAGGGTGACTTCAGAATACTCGTATCAAGTATCATAGACAGCGACAGCAAGATCATTATCAGAAGAAATATCATGGAACGCCTAAGAACGATCGCACCTTTCATGGTATATGACGACAATCCGTATATCGTCGTGGATGATGAGACGGGTAAGTTGTTCTGGATCGTCGATGCCTATACCGTAAGTTCCGAGTATCCCTATTCGCAACCTTTTGACAATTCAAAGACAAATTACATCAGAAACAGTGTGAAGGTAGTGATAGACGCCTATACCGGTGAGACGAACTTCTACGTGTTCGATGATGAGGATCCGATCATCAAAACCTACCAGCAGATATTCTCTGATCTTTACAAACAGAAATCGGAGTTCCCTACTGGGTTGATGGCACATATCCGCTATCCGAAGAATCTGTTTAGAATTCAAGCGGAAGTCTTTAGAAAGTATCATGTGACAAATCCTTCTGTATTTTATAACGGTGAGGACATCTGGGACATCGGAACGGAGATCTACATGAATGCGAACGAAGCGCAGGCGGCGGAGCCGAACTACGCGATGTTCAAGATCCCTGAAGAAGAAAAATTGGAGTTCCTCTTGACGCTTCCTTACACGCCAAAGGATAAACCCAACATGACCTCTTTGTTTGTCGCAAGAAACGACGGAGACAATTACGGCAAGCTGTTCATCTACAAGTTCCCTAAAGATAGGACAATAACGGGTCCTGCCATGCTCGAATCGAAAATCGACCAGGATTCCACGATATCACCTCAACTGACGCTTTGGTCCCAGAAGGGGTCGGCTGTGCTAAGAGGGAATATCCTTATCGTACCGATCGATGGAAATCTCTTGTATATCGAGCCGATCTACCTACAGGCTGACAACCAGGAGTCTCTTCCTGAAATGAAACAGGTCATCGTTTCTTATGATGATGCTATCGTGATGGAAGAGACGCTTGATAAGGCGCTTGCAAAAATATTCGGCTCGGAATATACCGTAGAAGACCTAAAAGAAGAGGAAAGCATTTCTGAAATCGGCGATGAGACACTCAAGATGCTTATGGAAGAAGCGTTTGAACTGTACAACAGTACACAAAGAGAACTTGATGATCTAAAGGATGTTCTAGAACGAATCGAGGATGCGCTGAACGGTCAAGAAGATGCTGTTGAAGAGGAAACCGAACCGGATTCCACTCCCGATGAAAATAATTAATTGGCTATAAGTGAGCCGTGCACCTCTGTTGGAGGTGTGCGGCTTTTTCATGAGTTGAATAAGCCTTTAAAAGCATATAAAATGGAATGGACAACTAGAAGAATTAGAAAGGGTCTGCGACTATGAAGGCATTATTATCAAGAGGACAACGCATCACAGGTGCGAAACAAACCTATAGAGTTGGAGCGTTTTTAGGATCTGGTGGACAAGGTGAGGTCTATGAAGCGATAGGACCTACAAAATCCTATGCGATCAAATGGTACTTCGGGCCGATGGCCACACCGGAGCAGAAGAGGATACTCGAAAAACTGGTGGCGATAGGCCCCCCCAACAACAGATTCCTGTGGCCGCTTGAGATAGTGACCTCACCGAGTGTGAAGGGCTTTGGTTACATCATGCCCATCAGAAGCAAACGATACAAATCGATTGTGGATCTGATGAAAAGAAAAGCGGAACCAAGCTTTTATACCCTGATCATCTCGGCGATACAGATGGTCGACTGTTTTGACAGGCTACATAAGAAGGGACTATGCTATAGGGACATCTCTTTTGGAAATGTGTTTTTCGACGACCGTACAGGAGATGTGCTGATCTGCGACAATGACAATATCACCTCTGAAAAGGAACCCAACAAGAGTGTTCTCGGAACACCGAGATTTATGGCTCCGGAAATCGTCAGAGGCGATAAGATGCCCGACATTAAAACCGACTTGTTTTCACTGAGCGTGCTGCTATTTTACATGTTTATGATCCACCATCCCCTAGAGGGAAAGCTGGAGGCGAGCATCAAGTGCTTTGACTTGCCTGCGATGAAAAGACTCTACGGTGACAGACCGGTCTTTATCTATGACCCGATCATGAGAAGCAACCGGCCTGTTGAGGGACTGCATGACAATGCGATCGCCTTTTGGAAAGTGTACCCCGAGTTCTTTAAGGACGCCTTCACACAGAATTTTACAAAAGGACTTCGCAATAGGGACTCAAGGCTATTGGAGGAACAGTGGCTGAAACTCCTTATCAGGCTGAAAAACGGCCTCATGTTCTGCACATGCGGCGCTGAAAACTTTTACGATCATACCCACCTTTCGACAAGCGGACTCGCAAAGGAATGCTGGGCCTGCGGCAAGAAGCTTGAGCTGCCTGCCAGAATGAGGGTGGGATCGGCAGTTGTGATGCTCAACTTCAACACCAAATTATATGCGCATCAGCTGATTGAAAAGCAAGAGATCGATTTTAAACATATCCTAGGCATGGTGACGAAACATCCGACTCAAGTCGGAGTCTGGGGACTGAAAAACATGTCGAGCGACACATGGCAGGTCACCACAAAAACAGGAAGGCTGCAATCGGTACCGCACGGTAAAAGTTGTACGCTAGACGATGGAATTCAAATTCAAATGGGGCAGATAAGTGCCCAAATAAAACGATAGCGAGGGAAAATTATGACTGTAATCAGACCTGGTGGAGAACTATCTACAAGACCGCTGCATTTCATTTTTGTAGCCGACTGTTCCACATCGATGAAAAACCACGGAAAGATGGACGCGCTCAATTTAGCGATTAGAGAAGCGATACCGCATATGAGAAGAGTCGCCGAGGAAAATCCGAATGCCGAGGTTCTTGTTAGGGCTGTCAAGTTCGGATCGGGAGCCCAGTGGCATATTGAAGAACCGACACCTGTTGACGAGTTCGAATGGAAGGACTTAGAGCCGTTCGGCGTCACGGACATGGGCAAGGCGTTCGACCTGTTGTCAGAGGCGCTTGCGATTCCACCGATGTCTGAAAGGGCGCTTCCGCCAGTACTCGTGCTGGTTTCTGATGGTCAGCCGACAGATAAGTATCAGGAAAGCCTAGACCGCTTGCTTTCACTGCCTTGGGGCACAAAAGCCGTAAAACTGTCGGTAGCGATCGGCAAATCGGCAAGCCATAGGGTCTTGCAGGCCTTTATCAACTCAGATCAGATCAAAGTACTTCAGGCGGACCGCGCCGAGGAACTTGTCGAATATATCAAATGGGCTTCAACAGCGGTCCTTAAGGCTGCCTCCTCTCCAGCATCACAGATGGCGACAGATGAGCTAGTGAATGTGGCGCTGCCTCAAATACCGGATGATTTTTGGGAGGACCTGTCCATCAATGTAGAGGATGTCTGGTAATGAGCTGGGACGTGGTGAAGGGCAGTGTGATCGGCCCTTCGCACATCAAATCGGGACTGCCGAATCAGGACGCTTTTTCTTACGAAGAGGACAATGGCGTTCATCTGGTCGGTGTCGCTGACGGACATGGCTCAAGTTCGTGTTTTAGGAGCCATATCGGATCGAGACTTGCGACAGAAGCCGTCATCCGTCAGGCGAAACCGCTTAGCGCTGAAAAACTGGATGCTCTCGACGAGGAGTCGGCATATGCCTTTACAAGAAAATGGGGCGAAAAGGTCTTGAAGGCCTGGGTGAAGGATGTCCTTTCGCACCTTAGGGAAAACCCCTTCACGCAAAGCGAAGTGGACGGATTGGATGATAAGGGAAGACGCGCTCTTGGAAAGAATGCGCTGCTTGCCTATGGGGCGACACTGATCGCTGTGATCATCACGCCTAATAGAATACTTGGCTACAATCTTGGCGATGGGGATCTTCTTGTGGCACATGGCAGAAAAGTAATCTGCACCGTCTACAAAGATGACGATACCATCGGCAACTCCACATATTCCCTGTGTACAAGCGGTTCGATGTCAAAGCTTGCCCACCTTGATATGACGACAGAGGATCTTGACTGGATCATGATCGCGACGGATGGGTATCGGAACTCCTTTAAGAACGAAAAGGGATTTTACAAAGTAGGCAAGGACCTGCATAAGCTCTATAGGAAGCATGGGCTCGAAGTAATCGAGAAACACTTTGAAGGATGGTTGCATGAAACCACACAAGGCGGAAGCGGTGATGACCTGACCTCGCTTGTGTTTTTCAAAAATACATGACAGAAAGAACTAAAAGGACCGCATTTGATTAAATCAAATGCGGTCCTTAACTTTTTAAGGAGTGTCCATAGCTTGTTTGGCAGAGTCGCCCTAAAACATGCTGAGATCGAATTTATGCGAAAGGCGCTTTAACATTTCCATACCGGCTACCGAGTTGCCTTTCTCATCGAGTGAAGGTCCGAAGGTGCCGATGCCCATCTGTCCAGGAACGCAGCAGAGAATCGCACCGCCCACGCCTGATTTCGCGGGAAGACCCACCTCGACAGCGAATTTTCCCGAACCGTCGTACATGCCGCAAGTCGTCATGATGGCTTTTGTGATCCAAGCGGTTCTTCTCGAGTAGTACTGCTCGCTCTCCACTTTTCCATTGAGTGCCAGCGCCACTGCGATCTGTGCGATGTTGACAGCGGTGACGTTTAAAGAGCACATCTTGAAGTAGACCTCTAAAACGTCATCTATATTTGCGGTGATATTCCCCTTGCCTTTTTGGAAGTAGGCGAGCGACCGATTGATATCGCCGGTTTCAAGTTCGGATGCGAACACGTCTTCATTGAGCGTGATCAGTTCATCCTGAGCAAGCATCTGAGTAAAGGCATGGAGCTTTTCAAAGGCCTTGTCTCCCTCTTTTTCGACGATCAGTCCAACGGTAGCGATCGCTCCCGCATTGATTAGGGGATTAAGCGGCTTATGCGATTTTGTTTCTAGCTTGATGATCGAGTTGAAAGGATCAGCCGTTTGTTCCATACCGATGCGGGTGAACACAACATCCTCACCATAGGTTTCAAGTGCGTAGATCAGTGTGATTATTTTTGAGACGCTTTGAATGGTAAATCGTTTATCATAACAGCCTGCCATCGTACGCTGATTGTATTTGTCGACCACGACAATAGCAACATCCGACTTATTCGCCTTTTTCAGTTCTGGAATATAGGACGCCACATGTCCATCCATGGTTAACGGTTCGGTGACTTCCACCAAGTGCTCCAAGTATTTTCTCATGTTCCACCTCTTCATCTAACCCTACCCTTGGGTTGTCTAGCATTCTCATTATAATGCTAGTGGATTTAAAGTCAATGCGTATTGCAGCCTTTTAACTTCTTAAAATCATGACAAAAAAAGAAGGAGGTGTGTACCTTAGTGTTCGCAACAGAAACCATGAAAACGTTTCGATGTGTTACGGAATGTTAACATTTAAAAGAAGTGTGGATTTCCAGTTGTTTAGGTGGGTAATTAACAAAAGGTTCTGAATTTTATAATAATTTTAAAAAAGTTAGAAGGAAATCGATTCTTATTGTCGAAATTACATATTAGCAGGTTGCGGGCGTAGGTCTCGCAGATTACTCTCTTTAAGGAGGAACACTAATGAAATCTTATCCAGTTGACAAAATCAGGAATGTTGCATTGCTCGGGCACGGTGGGTGTGGAAAGACTAGCCTCGTTGAATCGATTCTTTTCACACTCAAAGAAACAAAGCGATTAGGCAAAGTTGACGATGGGACTACAGTTTCTGATTATGACAAAGAGGAAATAGCTAGAAAATTCTCGATAGGGACTTCGGTTATTCCACTTGAATTTCATGATCATAAGTACAACCTTTTAGATACGCCAGGTTATTTCGATTTCCAAGGTGAAGTCAATTCTGCTTTGAGGGTTGCCGGTGGCGCGATTATAGTTGTAGACGGTTCTGGCGGAGTAGAAGTCGGTACTGAAAAGGCATGGAGAGCGACAGAAGAAAGAAATATGCCAAAGCTTATTTTTGTAAATAAGATGGATAAGGAAAACATTAAGTTCCAAGCATTGATTGAAGAAATGAAAGAGAAGTTGGGAAAGAAAATCGCACCTTTTGAAATCCCGATGTATAAAGATGATCACTTCAACGGATATATTGACGTTGTTGACCATAAAGCAAGATGTTTCAACGGTACTCAAGTAATCGACTGCGAAATACCGGCAGAATATGAAGAACAGATCAGACCACTTTACGACATGCTTGTAGAAGCGGTCGCTGAGAGTGATGAGAAGCTGCTCGAAAAATTCTTTGAAGGCGAAGCCTTTACAAAAAAAGAAATCCATGACGGCCTAAGAAAAGGCGTCATCACTGGTAATATCGTCCCTGTACTGGTCGGTTCGACAGAACTCAACGTAGGTATCAGAAACATGCTTGACCTTGCCTACGAATATCTACCGACTCCACAGGAGATGCATGATGGAAAATACGAAGGTGTCCATCCTGATACCGAAGAGGAAGAAATAAGAACTGTAGAAGACGGGCAACCGTTCTCGGCGATGGTATTTAAGACGATTGTGGATCCGTTTGTAGGAAAGATCTCCTTGTTCAAAGTGTATTCAGGATCCATAAGAAAAGACATGGAAGTCCTAAATTCCACAAAAGATGAGAAGGAGAGAATCACAAACCTGTTCCTGCTACGAGGTAAGAACCAATTGGATGTCGACCATGTGGGCGCAGGTGATATCGGCGCTGTTGCTAAGCTGCAGCATACTCAGACCGGTGATACCCTTTGCGACATGGCAAATCCTATCAAATACCACGGAATAAGATATCCTGAGCCTTGCCTGTTTATGGCGGTCGAACCTAAGGATAAGAAAGACGAGGATAAGATCGGATCAGCAATCCATAAACTTTTAGAAGAGGATCCTTCGTTCAGCATCGAGCGAAACAGAGAGACCCATCAGATGCTTGTCGGTGGACAAGGCGTCATGCAGCTTCAGGTCTTGACAGCTAAGCTTAAGAACATCTTTGGAGTTTCAGTGGATCTTGTGGATCAAAAAATAGCCTACAGAGAAACCATCAAGGGAATGGCGGATGTACAAGGTAAGCATAAGAAACAATCGGGCGGTTCAGGCCAGTATGGCGATGTCCATATCAAGTTCATGCCTTCTAAGGAGGAGTTCGAGTTCGCTCAGGAAGTTGTCGGCGGTTCTGTTCCTAAACAATACATCCCTGCTGTTGAAAAAGGCTTGAGAGAAGCGGTAGCTAAAGGTGTACTAGCAGGATTCCCTGTAGTCAACATCAAAGCGGTGCTCTACGACGGATCCTACCATGCGGTGGACTCGAACGAGAACGCCTTCAAGATGGCTGCAAGTCTTGCCTTTAAAAAGGGAATGCAAGAAGCAAAGTCTGTCCTATTAGAACCCGTAATGCACGTGGAAGTATCTATTCCAGACGATTACATGGGTGATATCATGGGTGATATGAATAAGCGCCGTGGCAGAATACTCGGTATGGAACAGGCTGGAGGCGGATTCCAAAAGGTAGTCGCTGAAGCACCTCAATCCGAACTGTTCACCTATGCGACTGATTTAAGGTCGATGACGCAGGCGCGCGGAAGCTTTGTCATGAGATTTGAAAGATACGACGAAGTACCTGCACAACTTGCAAGCAAAATCATTGAAGAAGCTAAGGAAGAAGACCACTAATCAAAGTTCAAATAGCCCCAAGTTCGCTTGGGGTTATTTTTATGCCGAAATGTGAATGCTTAGGGTCCAAAAGTGGTAAACTATAAGTAATGCAAGGAGGTATTTATGCGTTGTGAAAAATGTAATCGAAAAGAAGCGCATGTCGTACTAAGACATGAACAGGCTGAAAAGAAAACACTTCATTTATGCGAGCAGTGTGCGATTGCCTCGTCCAATTTAGATGCCGGCGCCAATGGTCCTGTGGGCGTCGATAGGGAAATGCTCAAGACCATCAAGGAATATCCCTTAGTTGTAAACGCCGTCTATCAGACGCAGTGCGCAAAATGCCATCTAACCTATACCGCTTTCAAACATCTAGGAAGAATCGGCTGCTCCGAATGCCTGAAATCTTTTGGAAATAAGCTTATCAAAGACTTACAGCTGAAACAGAAATATAGTAAACACACAGGTGATTCGCCTGAGATCAAACTCGAGGCCCAGGCAGCGAATGTGAAGGAGCTAAGTGCCTTAAATAGAGCCCTTTCAGAGGCCGTGGAGCATGAGGACTATGTCGAGGCGGCATCGCTCAGGGACAGGATCAGAGACCTGAAGTCGCAAGGAGGTCACCATGCATAGCGGCCTTATCATGAGTAGCCGGGTGACGGTATCAAGGAACTTTTCAGATTTTGTTTTTCCGATCGGCATGTCCGTCGCCGACAGTAAATCGGTGGTCGACAGGGTCGCTCAGGTACTTAACGTGATCGGCTGGGATCGTTTGATCCATTTTAGCGAAATGACAGAGCAGATGAAGCTTGACTACCTGAAAAAATGGGGCATAGACCACGATGCCATGAACACCATCATTGAAAGAGCGGTCATTGAATCACCAGACGGTGAAATCGCTGTGATCGTCAATGAGATAGACCATATCCGAATTGTAGCAAAACACGACGGGATGGCACTCTTTAAAACCTATGATGAAATCCTAAACGTCGTGAAGACGATAGAGGCCCAGTGGCCGCTGGCATACGATGCCGATCTTGGATACATCTCTTCAGAACTTGATAAGATAGGAACCGGCTTGTCGGCGAGTGTGATGCTCCACCTGCCTTCCATGTCTGAGGATCAGGTGCTTTCCTATAAAAACGAATATGTGGTCATCCGTTCGATTATTCAGGGCTATGACGCGCCTTTTTACAGGGTCTTCAATGCGGTGACGCTGGGTCTTTCAGAATTCGAACTGCTCACCCAGCTGCAGTCGTCTGTGGTCGAACTTATTAGGGACGAATACCTGAGCCGGCAGCATTTAATTGAAGCAAACCGGATAGGGGTGGAGGATAGGGTCTTCAGGTCTTTCGGGATTGCCCAGTATGCCAAAATAGTTCAATTCGAGGAGCTTTTGACCGTACTATCGACCATGCGGCTGGGTGTGGAGCTTGAGATGTTCGTAGAGGAGTATGGAGATCGGATCGACTATCTCTTAGAGACTATCATCGCAGAGCAGTCCATGGGATTTGCCAGCAAGTCGAAAGACAACTTACGTCAAATCAGGTTCGCCCATATGTTGAAGAGCCTATTTCAAGGGGAGGTGACTGCCAGTGTTTAATCAGTTTTCAGACCGGTCCATGGCGGTTCTCAACGATGCGATCACATTCGCAAAGGATAACGGCCATGCCTATGTCGGCACGGAACATCTGCTGATCGGACTCTTGATCAGGCCACACGCCTTGATCAAGCCGATTATCGAAAGGTATGACTTGAATTTGAAAAGTATTTCACTGTCGATTCTGGATATCATAGGAAAAGACGCTTCAAGTGAATTCATAGAAGGATATACAGCAAAGGCGAAACTGGCTTTTGAGATGGCATTTGAAGAAGCGAGAAAGTTCAGAAGTCCCAAAGTCGAACCTCCCCATCTGCTGCTTGCCATACTCAGAGATTCCGACAGTATCGCATCGCAGCTGCTAAACAGCCATAAGGTCACTTTTGAGAGCGCGCTTGAGAATATTCTCAAGGCGATGAATCCGAAAGTGAACGTGATAAGGATACAGTCGAGCGGTATTCAAAAAGAGGACAACAAGCAGCTAGGAGCACCAGAAGAAGACATCGTCCTCAAGTATTCGAGGGATCTGACCGAACTGGCGAAAAAAGGAACGCTTGATCCTGTCATCGGTCGGGACGGCGATATCGAACGGCTTATTCAGATTCTTTCGAGAAGAAGCAAGAACAACCCGTGCCTTATCGGAGAACCGGGTGTTGGAAAAACAGCAATCGTCGAAGGTCTGGCGCAAAGGATTGCGGACAGTCAAGTTCCAAGCAGGCTCTTAAACAAGAGGATCATGGCCCTTGATATGGCCAGGGTGGTTGCGGGATCGAAATACCGCGGCGAGTTCGAAGCGCGCATGACTGCCGTCTTGAAACAAATCGAGGAATCCGGCGACATCATCTTGTTTTTAGACGAGGTCCATACGATTGTGGGCGCCGGTGGGGCGGAAGGCGCGATCGACGCGTCGAACATCCTTAAACCAGCGCTTGCAAGGGGTGAGGTGCAGGTGGTCGGGGCCACCACCATCGACCACTATAAGAAATCGATCGAGAAGGACGCAGCCCTTGAAAGGCGGTTCCAGCCGCTCCTGATCAAAGAACCCGGTGCAGAAGCCGCTATCGAGATGCTTCACGTGCTCAGACCCAGGTTTGAAGCGCATCATGGGCTCAAGGTCTTGGACGAGGCCATCGAGGCGGCTGTAAGACTCACCCAAAGATATATCACAGAGCGGTTTTTGCCTGACAAGGCGGTGGATGCGATGGATGAGGCGAGCGCAAGGCTTAGTCTGACAACCGACGCACTACCAGATGCGGTACTGACCCTGCAAAAAGAACTTGAAACCATTCGAAGTACAAAATCGAGGGCAGTAGACGAGCAGGAATTCGAAGAAGCGGCTGCCTTGAGAAATAAGGAGATCGAACTAGAGGCCGATATTGAAGAAGCCTTTAAAAAGGTTGAGGCCACCGATACAAGAGAACGAAGTCTGACGGCGGGCGATGTTGAAAATGTGGTTTCGGTAATGACCGGGATTCCTGTTCATAGGTTACGGCTTACAGAGACCAGAAGGCTTTTGGAACTCGAATCGATACTGCAAAGGCGTGTAAAGGGCCAAAGCAGCGCCATAAGTACCCTTGCAAGGGCTGTGAGAAGGTCTCGCATCGGGCTGAACGATCCTAAAAAGCCGATGGGTTCCTTTATCTTTTTAGGACCTACAGGTGTTGGAAAAACAGAACTTGCCAAAACACTTGCCGAGGCTTTGTTTGACGATGAGGGTGCGATGGTTAGGATCGATATGTCCGAATACATGGAGAAGCACAGCGTATCAAGGCTGATCGGTTCTCCACCGGGTTATGTCGGATTCGACGATGGAGGCCAGCTTACCGAGAAGGTGAGGACGACTCCGTATTCGCTGGTGCTCTTCGATGAAATCGAAAAGGCGCACCCCGAGGTCTTCAATGTGCTGCTTCAGCTGCTTGATGACGGTCGCCTTACCGATGCGAAAGGTAGAACGGTCAATTTTAAGAATACCCTGATTATCATGACCAGCAATGTGGGGGTCAAGGAGTTAAGCGAAAAGAAGAGAGTCGGATTCGATATGGGGCATGATGCTGAAGAGGCGTACGATCAGATGCAAAGAGACCTGATGGCTGCCCTAAAATCCAAGTTCAGACCCGAATTTGTCAACCGTATCGATGATATCATTGTTTTTGACATGCTCTCAAAAGAGGTCATCTCCGATATCATCGATTTAGAACTCATAGAAATAACGGATAGGCTAAGGAGTAGAAGACTCGGTCTGGAGCTTTCTGAGTCTGCTAAGAGCTACCTTATCGAGGAAGGCTTTTCAAGAATCTACGGAGCAAGACCCCTGAAGCGCCTGATGACTAAATGTATCGCAGATCAGGTCGCCATGTACTTGCTGAAGTATCCGCAGACAAGCGACTGCAATTTGCTTTGCTATCTGAAGGATGGCAGTATTCACGTTAGAAGACAACCGACAACAGAGGATAAAGATGGCTAAGAATAAAACAAGGTTTATATGCCAGCACTGCGGAGCGATTTCTGCAAACTGGCTTGGTAAGTGCCCGGAATGTAACGAGTGGGATACCTACGTAGAGGAAAAGGAAGAAAAGACTAGAGGCGTCACCGTTCAAAAGAAGGATCCGATCGCCCTTAGGGATGTTGTTTACGACCAATCGCACAGGATGACCTCGGGTCTTAAGGAGCTTGATCTTGTCTTAGGCGGCGGAATCGTCGAGGGATCGCTCATATTAGTGGGAGGAGACCCGGGTATAGGAAAATCGACGATGCTTCTTCAGGTCGCAAACTATGTCGCCAAGTCCAAGAAGGTGCTTTATGTGTCCGGCGAGGAGTCGCTTTCGCAGATCAAGCTTAGGGCAGAGCGTATCACTAAAGAACTTAGCGATATGCTGCTGCTTGCTGAAAATGAAATCGGACTTGTCCTATCGGCAGTTGAAAAGGAAAAGCCTGCGCTGTTGATTGTGGATTCGATTCAGACCATGTACGACGAGAGCATCTCATCGGCGCCAGGGAGTGTCAGCCAGGTCAGAGAAATAACCAACAGGCTGATGCTGCTTGCAAAGCGCAACAATATCGTCGTGTTCATCATAGGGCACGTAACGAAAAGCGGTGCGATCGCAGGGCCTAAGGTGCTGGAACACATGGTGGATACCGTGCTTTATTTCGAAGGCGATAAGAACAGCGTGTACAAGATGCTAAGGGCTGTGAAAAACAGATTTGGTTCGACCAACGAGATGGGCGTTTTTGAAATGCAGCAGCAGGGGCTTGTGGGTATCGACAATCCATCCAAGCTCTTTATCGACAACAAGCCAAAGGGAGCCAACGGATCGCTTATCACGGCAAGTGTGGAGGGTACAAGACCCATCCTGCTCGAAGTTCAGGCGCTGACGAGCGTGACCAACTACGCCTCACCAAGAAGGCTTGCCCTTGGTGTGGATTACAATAAGCTGACCATCCTTATCGCCGTTCTCGAAAAGGTGATCGGCATGCCCCTTAGCGATGTGGATGTTTATGTCAATCTGGTCGGTGGGGTCACCGTACAGGAACCGGCGCTTGACCTTGCCATCGCGATGGCGATTTCTTCAAGTCACAAGAACATGCCCATAGACGACGGGACCATTATTTTTGGTGAAATCGGACTCACTGGCGAGATCAGAGGCGTGTCAGATCCGATCAAAAGGGTCAACGAAGCTCAGAAGCTAGGGTTCAAAAGGGTGATTCTACCAAAATCCAATATCACAAAGCAAATAAAAGTTGATAATTTGGTAGTCATTGGGGTAAATACATTACAAGAGGCTTTCGATACCGTGTTCTGATTAAAGGAGATTTCTATGCGTGAGACCAGTCAAAATACCAGAATAACAGATGTTCTACGCATGGTTTCTCCAGGTACACAGCTGAGAGCGGGGCTTGAGAACGTGTTAAGGGCGAAAACCGGCGCGCTGATCGTGATTGGAGATACGGATCTGATCAAAAGCATCAGTCACGGCGGGTTTGCGATCAATGCCGAGTTCAATCCCTACAAGATCTACGAGCTTGCCAAGATGGACGGCGCCGTGATTTTAAGCAATAAGGCCGACAGGATCGTCAGTGCCAATGTCGAGCTCAATCCAGATCCGGGCATCATGACTCAAGAAACAGGAATCAGACACCGTAACGCCGAAAGGGTATCGAAACAGACAGGACAGGTCGTGATATCGATCTCGCAAAGAAGAAGTATCATCACGATCTATAAAGAGGATATCAAATATATCCTGCAAGAGACGAACCGCCTTTTGACCAAGGCCAATCAGGCGATTCAGACACTTGAAAAATATAGGCAGACACTCAATCAGGAGCTCATCAACCTAAGTGCCCTTGAAATTGAAGACGCCGTCACCGTGCATGATGTCGCTCAAGTGATGAAGCGTTCCGAAATGGTGCTTCGTGTCGCTGATGAGATTGAACGGTATATCCTAGAACTAGGTCATGAAGGCCGCCTTATCGAAATGCAGCTGGATGAACTGGTGAGCGATGTCGCCAATGACCTTAAAAATGTGATCTCCGATTACCTGGTGGATTTTGATAAGAAAACGCTCGATGACTCGCTTATCATGCTTGCCACGATGTCCGATGACGAATTGTTGTCTACAACGCGTATGGCGAAGTTATTGGGGTATGAAATAGAAGTCGAGATGTTGGACATGCAAGTTTATCCAAGAGGCTTTCGACTGCTTTCGAAGATTCCGAGACTGCCTAGTGCGGTAATCAGGAATATTCTAGCCCATTTTGACGACCTACAGGGCGTGATCAACGCAAGCATGGATGAGCTTGAAGAAGTTGAAGGCATTGGAGAAGTAAGAGCCCAAAATATCGTATCCGGATTAAGGCGGATAGCGGAACGGGTGTACAACAACCAACCGCTGGTGACCACTTAAGGGAAACTATTTATTTTCATAGATAGAAATGTGTATTTTAGTGCTCTGAAGTGCATAGAAAACCGTTGACTCTATTTGATCAATCGTGTATAATTTAAGGTTTATTTGACCGAAGTAGTGTCTTCCTGTATAATTGAATTAGAAGGAGGCGTGATATGTTCAAAATTGGTGACAAAGTAGTATATCCCATGCATGGTGCAGGCATCATTGAAGGCATTGAAGAGAAAGAATTTCTTGGAAAATGCCAACGTTATTACGTTTTAAGACTCCCAATCAAGGAAATGAAAGTCATGTTGCCAACAGAAAATGTTGACCGACTTGGCCTAAGAGACATCGTACCAGAAGGCATAATCAGCGAGGTGCTTACTATTTTAGGTAGCACAAGGTCGATCATGTCTGCTAATTGGAATAGAAGATACCGCGACAACATGGAAAAAGTGAAGACTGGTGACATACACGATGTTGCCGAAGTGGTACGTGACTTACAATTGATGGAAAAAGAAAAAGGCTTGTCAACTGGTGAGCGGAAGATGCTTTCTAATACAAGACAGATTCTTGTCAGCGAACTTGTACTTGTTCAAAACATAGCAAGGCAAGAGGTTGAATCAATCATTGACTCAACCATTTATCATAATCAATCGTAGGTGTCTATTCAGACGCCTATTTTTTTGTTGTTCACAATATGTTCAAACCCATTGGGCATAATGAAAGAGATTTAAGATAACTGTAATCTAAAATAGCCGTTAGATTTGTTATGATAAAAGAGGCAAAGCATTGTGCAAGTTGCCGTTAGAAAAAGAAAGGAGGAAGTGTATGGTTAGAAACTTAGCTAGGTCGTTTATAACTTTAGTGGGTATTTCGGCAGGTTACGGGCTTGGATTATTGTTGGAAAGCTTAGAACTTCTTGAAACCCTCTTTAAAGTCAATGCTCTCGATTCGGTTACATCCATCGTGGTGAATGTTTCACTCGCAATTATTCTAGGTATTATATTTTTCCTTAGTTCATCATGGATTGTAAAGAAGATTGTCGATTTCGCAGATCAGACAGAAAAGGAACTGGTGAAAATCCCCTTCAATCAGATGCTAGCAGGATCCATCGGATTGATTGTCGGCCTCATGATAGCCTATTTGCTGAATCCGATGATTAAGAATGTCGTTGGAGACAATGTCATTTATATGGTCATCGTCGTAGGTCTTTATGCGCTCTTAGGTTATTTGGGAGTCCGACTTGGTTCGAGAAACCTATCTGATCCGTCAAGGCTTACCGAGTACATCAAACTTGTCCCAAGTAAGACGATTGACAAGCAAAGTCATGAAAGTATGCCTAAGGTGCTTGATACGAGCGTGATCATCGACGGTAGGATCGCGGATATCTGTAAGACCGGTTTTGTCGAAGGCAAGCTGGTCATCGCGGAGTTCGTGCTCGAAGAACTGAGACATATCGCCGATTCTTCTGATTCGCTCAAAAGAACCCGCGGCAGAAGAGGGCTTGACATCCTCAATATCATACAGAAAGAACTTGACGTTGAAGTCGTCATCACAAGCCAGGACTTTGAAGATGTGAACGAAGTGGACATTAAACTGCTGAAGCTTGCGCAGATGCTTGACGGTGCGGTAGTCACCAATGACTTCAACTTAAATAAGGTAGCGGAAATACACGGTGTGAAGGTTCTGAATATC
Source organism: Fusibacter sp. A1 (assembly GCF_004125825.1). NCBI lineage: Bacteria > Bacillati > Bacillota > Clostridia > Eubacteriales > Fusibacteraceae > Fusibacter > Fusibacter sp. A1. The sequence continues at coordinate 78,461 of NZ_QQWI01000015.1, forward strand.
AATGATCTTGCCAATGCGATCAAACCTGTGGTGCTTCCTGGAGAAGAGATGCAGGTCATGGTGATCAAAGAGGGTAAGGAGAATCATCAGGGAGTCGCTTACCTGGACGACGGAACGATGATTGTCGTTGAAGACGGACGCATGCTGATCGGAAAAGAGATTCAGGCTGTGGTGACAAGCGTCCTTCAGACCTCGGCGGGTAGAATGATTTTTGTCAAACCCAAAGGTAAGGTTTCATGAGGATAAGTGTCATCATCCCTGCTGCAGGCATGGGTAAACGAATGGGAGCCCAGGTAAATAAACAGCTTCTTCAGATTGAGGGGCAGACCATCACTGCGCTTACGATAAGGCAGTTTCTTGCGCAGAAGAACATCGCAGAGGTCATCCTGGTCGTCAATCCGGATGATCGCAGCGCGATGTCGTCGGTGATAGAGAGTCTTGGAAAAATTGAAACACCTGTAAAAATGGTGGACGGCGGCAAGGAGAGAGTGGATTCTGTGATGAGCGGAATAGGTGCTGTCGATGCCACCTGTACCCACGTGTTCGTACATGACGGAGCAAGGCCCTTTGTCGATAAGGAGCTTTTAAATAGGTTGATGCGCTCGCTTGAAGAGCATGACGCGGTTGTGCCCGTGGTAGCCTCAAAGGATACCTTAAAGTGGATGACCAGTCAGCATATCGATAGGACCATCGACAGAAACCATGTGTATCGGGTGCAAACGCCACAATGTTTCACACTCGAGGTGGCAAATCGGCTGAAAGAGCACGCCGCAAGCAGCGGAAATACTTTTACAGACGAAGCGTCGATATGTGAGGATTTGGGTATAAGGGTCTATGGGGCTGTCGGTTCTGAGTGGAACATAAAGCTTACAACTCCAGAAGACATGGTGCTAGGTAGAGCGATATATACTCATTTAAAAGGAGAAAACAAGTGCGAGTAGGAACAGGTTACGACGTACATAGACTAGTGGAGGATCGCGCACTGATCTTAGGTGGAGTCACAATACCCTATGAGAAGGGTTTGCTTGGCCACAGTGATGCGGATGTGCTTATACACGCCATCATGGACGCCATCCTCGGAGCAGCGGCTCTAGGCGATATCGGGTTGCATTTTCCAGATATCGATGAAGCCTATAAGGGAGCATCAAGCATGACGCTTCTCAAAAGGGTCAATGAGCTGATCAGAGAAAAAGGATTCATCGTCAATAATGTTGACGCGACGGTTGTTTGTGAGCAACCTAAACTCAAGCCTTACATCGCTGAAATGGTCAAGAACATCTCGATGACACTTGACCTTGCACACGATGCTGTCAATGTTAAAGCGACCACGACAGAAGGACTTGGATTTGAAGGTGAAGGAAAAGGAATCTCCGCCCAGGCGGTAGCATCCCTGCGATTTTAAATAGACTAAAAAAACGGTGACCGAAGTTCGGTCACCGTTTTTTTAGGTTAAAAGTCATCATAGTTCTTCTTGCGTTTTTTTGGTTTTCCAGCATCGGTCAGCAGTTTGACTCCGATAAAGATGATAATTCCAGGTACGATATATTTGAAAACTGTCGCTGAAATTGTAATCATGAACATAAGGATTGAAGCTGTCGCAAGTCCGAATGAAACCCAGAACAGGGCTTTCTCCTTACCGCCGAACCAGTAGAGCTGAAAGAGTCCGAAGGCTGGTCCTATCAGAAAGAAGGGCCACATGTATTCCATCAGGTGGTATCCTAAGAAACCGTTGATGAAGAAGATGATGCTGTAGGTGGTCAGTATGCCGCCCGGCACAAGTACACCAGGATTTGCCCGTTTTACAAAGTGGGCGTATTCAAACATGATTCCCGGAACCAGTAAGAAGAGCGGCCAGAGTGTCCCCCATCCAAAATGAAATAGGTTGATCTCGTTCAACATGAAAAACATTCCGAATACAATTAAAGCTATTCCGATTAGCGATTTGCGATCTTTCATAAAAAATCCCTCCTGTTTTCTTTCTTGATTTTATTATAGTCCAAATCAAGCAGAAAAAAAGAGGGATAAGGGTATTATAAGCTGTTTCTAATCAGCCCTTAATCAAATGATTTCCTCAGCGTCTGCTTCGCTGTATTGCAGGCGATACAGATCGTAGTATAAACCACCCTTGCTGATCAGTTCATCGTGATTACCGATTTCTTTGACCTCACCTTTGTTGAGTACGATGATCTTGTCTGCATTTTTGATCGTCGAAAGACGATGCGCGATCACAATCGTTGTACGCTTGTTGGCGAGCTTCAAGATAGCGTCCTGTATGAGTTCCTCGGTTTCTGTGTCTATGTTCGAGGTTGCCTCATCCAAAATCATGATTTCGGGGTTATAGGCAAGCGCTCTGGCAAAGGACAGGAGCTGCCTTTGACCAGTTGAAAACTCGTTTCCACGTTCTTTCAGCTTGTATTCAAAGCCTTCATGCTGCTTGTCGATGAACAGTTTCGCGTTTACGACCCGAGCTGCCTCTTCGATACGGGCTTTCGAGATGTCCTTATTGTACATCCTGATGTTCTCGCTGATGGTGGATGAGAAGAGGTAGACATCTTGAAGCACCATTCCGATATGGCTTCGGAGCTTTTCCTTGTCGAAATCCTTGATCGAGATACCGTCAATCAGGATGTCTCCTTTCTGAATATCATAAAAACGGTTGATCAGACTGGTGATGGTGGTCTTGCCCGAACCGGTATGGCCCACGATGGCGATGGTCTCACCCGCCTTGATCTCGAAGGACACGTCCTTGAGCACAGGCTCGTTTTCATTATAGCTGAACCAGACGTTTTTAAACTGGATATCCCCTTTGATCTTTTTGACCCGTTTGGGTTCGATCGGATTTTCGATCGGATTGCGGGTTTCCTGAATTACAAAGAGCCTTTCAGCACTGGCCATCGCCGACTGCATGATGTTGAACTTCTCAGAAAAGTCGAAGATCGGCTGGTAGAACTGCTTGATATAGCGTGTAAAGGCGATCAACACGCCGAGTTCGATGCTCTGATTGAGGACCTTGGAGCTACCGTAGAGTAAAAGCATTACAAGACCGATGCTGTAGATAAACGACATGGCCGGTCTGAATACGCCAAAAATACGAATTTCGCTGAGTAGGGTATCCTTATAATCGTGATTGCTCACTTCAAAATCATCGTAGTATTTTTTTTCAACACCGAAGATCTGGATGATGTTCATGCCAGAGATGTATTCCGACAGCTTAGAATTGATGATCGCGATCTGCAGCTTGATTTTTCGCTGCACTTCTCTGATCTTGATTCTGAAGAGCCAAGTCGCTGCCACCACGAGTGGGAACGATGCCAAACAGACCAGTGTCAGCTTCACATCGATGAGCAACATGATCACCACGATACTTATCACCATCATCAGATCTTTTAAGACGGTTAAGAGGACGCTGGTGTACATCTCGTTGATGTTGTCGAGGTCGTTTGTGATTCTTGTGACCAGACGACCTACTGGATTCTTTTCGAAATAGGTAAGGTCCAGATTCATGATATGTGAAAACAGGTCCTCACGCATTTTAAAAATAATCTTTTGTGAAGTCCAGTTAAGCAGTATGACCTGACCGTAGTTAAATACAAATCCAACCACCAAGAGAAGGAAGAATCCCAGTGCGAGTTGAGACAGGTTGTAAAAAGCGTGTTCGTCAAGTGCTGCCTGAAACTCATCGGTTAAGATATGCGCCTTATAAATTGAGTTCTCTGTCGACAGATACGCGGTATCGGTGCCGACTTCAATGTCATAGCCTTTTGACAGGTCGTAGTGATACGGAACCCAGTACAGTTTATCTTCTGATCGTATCACCCTGATCTTGTCATCGGGTTCGATCAGTCGGTAGGATAGCGATGAATAGTTTCTGCCTTCATAGGAAAGGGTCGTGATGTCCGAATGCTCGTCGTAGACCCCATAGACCTTTTCTGTAGGGTTGATGATATCGTCGATCGCCACCTTGATCAGAAACGGATTTGCGACTTCAACAAGCGTGACTACAACTAAGAGAATCAGGCAGATTCCCAAAAGCAGAGCATGCGGCTTGGCATAACGCATAAGGCGCATGAATAGCTTGAGGTCGAAGGACTTTTCTATTTTCTTTTCTGAAAATTGTTCTTTGTTTTCCATAGCTGCCCTCCTTTAAGCGTCATAGCTAGCGATGCGTTCTTCGAGTTGTTGTTTTTCAAACAGTTCACGATAGAAGCCATCCTGGCTTAAAAGTTCGTCATGTGTGCCGATTTGGGACAAATATCCGTTATCAAGCACGATGATCTGGTCCGCATGTTTTATCGAAGAGATTCTATGGGCGATGATGATGGCCGTCTTATCCTTGAGTTCCGATTTTAGGTGGGTCAGGATCGATTCTTCGGTTTTGGTGTCCACAGCAGAAAGCGCATCGTCGAGAATCACAAGGTCAGGATTCTTAATCAGCGATCTCGCAATTGAAATACGCTGCTTCTGTCCGCCGGACAGATTCACTCCACGCTCACCTAACATTGTGTCATACCCGTTGGGAAGAGACTCGATCTCAGCACCGATGTTAGCCAGCTTCGCGTAGTGCGTCACTTTTTTCAGTTTTGTGTCATCGTCTGTAATGGCAATGTTTTCCTTAATCGACTGCGAAAACAGGAAGTTGTTTTGCGGTACGTAACCGATGTGGTCACGCAGCAACTTAAGCGGAATGTTTCTGATATCGTGTCCGTCGATAAACAAGGTTCCGCGCGGTGCGTTGTATAGCCTGATCAAAAGATTGGCAAGCGTCGTTTTTCCAGAACCGGTTCGGCCGAGAATCGCGAGCGTCTGTCCGCGTTTTACTTTAAAACTTAAATGTTTCAGCATAGGTATGGCGTCATTTGGGTATGTAAAACTAAGGTCTTTAAGTTCGATGTCTCCGAATAGGCGGGTAACCTCTTCGTTGGACTCATCGTCGTTGATGTCAGGTTTGGCGTCAAGAATATCGTTGATCCTCTTTAGGGACGCGACACCACGTTGTAAAACGTTGATGACCCATCCGATTGCCATAAAAGGCCAAGTGAGCAGTCCTAAATAAGTGACAAAAGTTACAAATTCGCCAATGGTGATGTGGCCGCTCAATACAGTCTGACCGCCAAAATAGATAGCAAGCACGACACTTGTCGATGCGATGAAACCGATCATTGGGAACATGAATCCCCAAACCGATACAAGCTGCAAGTTGCGCTTTAGCATCTGGTGGTTATCCTTATTGAACTCGTCCACTATCGCTCGCTCGCGTACGAAGGTCTTGATGATCCTGATGCCGGTGAAGGCTTCGCGGGCTCTTTCGCTGATTGTTGAAAAGGCTTCGCTCACTTTTTTGTGACGCCTTTGAATCAGTGGACCGAGAACAGCGATGATTACCGCTAGAATCGGAAGTGGTATAAGTGCGTAAAACGTAAGTCGTGCGTCGATCTGCGTAGCCATGATGGTCACTGTCGTAAGCGTCAAGAAGATCGCATCGGTGATCATGATGACGCCTGGTCCAAATGCCATGCGCACAGAATTCAGATCGTTTGTGGCACGTGCCATAAGGTCGCCTGTCTTGTTATTGATGTAATAATCAAGAGATAGCTTTTCCAAATGACCGAAAAAGCGTTGTCTGATCGCTGTTTCGATTTCTCTAGAACCGCCTGTGATCAGGACTCTCCAGAAATATCTACAAACGGCGATGACAAGTTCAAGCGCAAGGATGGTCACTACCATCAGCAGCAAGAAGTCGTTTGGCAGATCCTTTGCCACCAGCTTATCGACAATGCGTCCGATAATCCAGGGTGGAACAAGCTGAAAGGCGTCGATGACGATAAGCAGCAAGACTCCGAGGGCGTAGCGCCAAATGTTTTGTTTCAGTAAGTCTTTGATGTGTCTAAAAATTTCCATAAATATCACGCTCCATAACATTAGTATAATATATATGTAGGAAAGTACAATGTGTTTTCATTCAAAACTTAGCCTCTCGAAATATAAAATGGGATGTGTGAATATTCATGCACGCGTTACGCATATCAAACGTTCAAATCACTGAAAAAACGTTTTCATAAGCTTATTGTTGAATGAAAAGTGTAAGAATATCAAAAGGGGTCGAAAGTGAGCCCTCAATTGGAAACACTAATGTTGATTAACATGTTAAGAGTTCGAAATCTTACTTGACTTTTGTGGTGGCATCTGTTAATTTAGTTGTTAATATATCAGTCGGCTACAAGCGGACGACGACGTAAAAATAACAGAAACATCACTCGTATAATTGTGGGGATATGGCCCAAAGTTTCTACGGAGCAACCGTAAATTGCTTCACTATGAGTGGAATTATGACGTAGCTTTTAACGTACAGTAATTTCACTTACTGTACTATTTTTGTTTTTTGGTGAAAGAGATGAGAGAACACGAGAGGAGAACAACATGCAGGACAAAATCGTATTCGAAGGTTTAACGTATGATGACGTTTTATTAGTGCCTCAAAAGTCAGATGTGCTACCGAACGAGGTAAACCTAGGCACGCAACTGACAAAGAAGATCAAACTCAATATTCCACTGATGAGTGCCGGTATGGATACCGTGACAGAAGCCAAGCTAGCAATCGCTATGGCTCGTGAAGGCGGCATCGGCATCATCCATAAAAACATGTCCATCGAGGCGCAAGCGCTTGAAGTGGACAAAGTAAAGCGCTGCGAACACGGAGTAATCGTAGATCCTTTCTTCCTATCACCAGAGCACCATGTGAGAGACGCCAACGAGCTGATGGCCCGTTATAGAATCTCAGGCGTTCCAGTCGTAGTAGAGAACAACAAACTTGTCGGTATCATCACAAACAGAGATATCCGCTTTGAATCCAATAAAGACAAACTCATCAAAGAAATCATGACTTCAGAAAACCTCATCACAGCAAAAGCTGGAATCTCGATGAAAGAAGCTGAAGCCATCCTTCGTAAGCATAAAGTTGAAAAACTTCCTCTTGTGGACGACAACGGCATCCTAAAAGGCCTTGTCACCATCAAAGACATCGAAAAAGTAATCATCTATCCTAACCGTGCCACAGACGACCAGGGCAGACTTTTAACAGGAGCTGCTGTAGGTATCGGAAGAGACATGTACGACAGAGTGGACGCGCTTGTTAAAGCCGGTGTGGACGTTGTGGTACTCGACTCGGCGCACGGTCATTCACAAAACATCATCAATGCGGTAAAAGACCTGAAAGCAAAATATCCTGACCTTCAACTGGTTGCCGGCAACGTGGCGACAGGCGAGGCGACTAGGGATCTTATAGAAGCCGGAGCGGACTGCGTTAAAGTGGGAATAGGTCCTGGTTCGATCTGTACGACAAGAGTCGTCGCAGGCATCGGAATGCCTCAGCTGACAGCGGTTTACGAATGTGCGAAAGTTGCGGACGAATACGGCGTACCTGTCATCGCAGACGGCGGTATCAAATATTCAGGCGAACTGCCGAAGGCGATCGCCGCAGGAGCAAGCGTCATCATGATCGGTTCCCTATTTGCAGGAACAGAAGAATCACCGGGTGAACTGGTCATCTTCAAAGGCAGATCCTTCAAGACCTACCGCGGAATGGGTTCCACTGGAGCCATGGCTGCAGGTTCTGGCGACAGATACTTCCAAAACGACACCAAGAAATACGTGCCTGAAGGCGTTGAAGGCAGAGTTCCTTTCAGAGGAACCATCGCAGAAAACGTCTACCAGCTGATCGGCGGACTGAGAGCCGGCATGGGCTACTGCGGCACGCCTGACATACAGAGCTTGAAAACGAACGGCAAGTTCGTAAGAATCACAGGAGCGGGTCTAAGAGAATCCCATCCACATGACATCACGATTACAAAAGAATCACCTAACTATAGCGTATCGGAATAATCTGGGAGGATCACATGAAGCCAAGAGAAATGATAGTTGTCGTAGACTTCGGCGGGCAGTACAACCAGCTCATCGCACGTCGTGTAAGAGAAAACAAAGTCTACTGCGAAGTAGTCTCGTACAAAAGAACAGCAGAAGAAATCAAAGCGATGAATCCAAAGGGAATCATCTTCACAGGCGGACCAAACTCGGTGTACGGTGAAGATTCACCGACAATCGACCCTGCAGTCTTCGACTTAGGAATACCGGTACTAGGCGTATGCTACGGCGCACAGCTGATGGCTCAAACCCTTGGCGGTAAAGTAGAGAGATCGACAAAAAGAGAATACGGCAGAATCCACCTGAACATCCATTCGCAAGCACCGCTCTTTAGCGGCATCGAAACAGGATCGACATGCTGGATGTCGCACAACGACTATATATCAGCACCACCAGCAGGCTTCGAAGTATCGGCAACAACAGCGGACTGTCCGGTTGCAGCAATGCAGAACGTCGACAGAAGCCTATATGCCGTTCAGTTCCACGCAGAAGTCGAGCACACGCCATTCGGCCGCGACATGATCAAAAACTTCCTTTATCAAGTATGTGACTGCGAAGGCACATGGGACATGGGCAACCTTGCAGAAACCTTCATCCAAGAAATCAGAGAGCAAGTCGGCGACAAAAAAGTACTTTGCGCGCTATCTGGCGGAGTAGACTCATCGGTAGCAGCGACACTAGTGCACCGAGCAGTAGGCGATCAGCTGACGTGCATCTTCGTCGACCACGGCCTAATGAGAAAAGACGAAGGCGATCAGGTCATGGAAACCTACGCAGACGCCTTCCACATGAACGTGATCCGCGTGAACGCACAAGATAGATTCCTAGGAAACCTAAAAGGCGTATCCGACCCAGAAACAAAACGCAAGCTCATCGGCCAGGACTTCATCAGAGTATTCGAAGAAGAGGCAAGCAAACTAGAAGGCATCGAGTTCCTAGTACAAGGAACCGTCTACCCAGACGTCATCGAATCAGGCACAGACACAGCACACGTCATCAAATCGCACCACAACGTGGGCGGCTTGCCAGAAGACATGGAGTTCAGCCTGATCGAACCGCTACGTCAGCTATTCAAAGACGAAGTAAGAGCCCTAGGCGAAGCGCTTGGAATCCCACACCACATGGTATGGAGACAACCCTTCCCAGGCCCAGGACTGGCAATCAGAGTCATGGGAGAAATCACAGAAGAAGCCCTACACATCGTCAGAGAATCAGACGCGATACTTAGAGAAGAAGTCCTAAACGCAGGACTAGAAAAGTCAATCTGGCAGTACTTCACCGTATTACCAAACGTAAGATCCGTAGGCGTCATGGGCGACGAAAGAACCTACAGCCACGCCGTAGGCATCAGAGCCGTAACCTCCACAGACGGCATGACCAGCGACTGGGCAAGAATCCCTTATGACGTTTTAGACAAGATCAGCTCTAGGATAGTCAATGAAGTTGAGAACGTTAATAGGATTCTGTATGATATAACGAGCAAACCACCAAGTACGATCGAGTGGGAGTGAGTGAAACGAACGTACTAATCGTAAAAACAGAGAAGTGCATAAATTAGAATAAAAAGACGACTGAGTGTGTTCACATACTCAGTCGTCTTTTTATTCTAATTTATATAGGGCGACGAGCCCGTTGTGGACATCTCGAAGAGTGGCCACACAGCGCGAAGTGATGAACCGTGTAGAGTTAGATAACATGTGATTTGTAACGCGTCGTTCACGATTTGAAAAATCGGGAACGCTCTTCTTGGCTTTCGACTCAAGAGCTAAAG
>NZ_QQWI01000016.1 GCF_004125825.1 Fusibacter sp. A1
GCCTCTTATGCGCGTCTCTTTGAACACATCGTTATAAGAGAGGGCGACCACAAGGGTGCGCTACTACGCGAGGTTTAGGTACAAAAAAAGACAAAGACCACTTTCGTGGACTTTGTCAACAGTCTCAGAACGCCTAAAGGCGTTCTTGTGCATCCAATATGTTTTTTTTGTTGTTCACGACATAAAATCCGATCCTATTGATGGTATCCTCGCGGTTGTACTCAAAGAGCGTTCCGTCCATCTGCCTGACAATACCGCCGGCTTCGTGTACGATCAGATCCATAGGCGCGGTATCCCATTCCGATGTCAATCCATATCTGAAGTAGCATTCGCCTTCGCCTTTGGCTATCAGGCAACCTTTGTAGCAGCTCCCCGCAGCGTGTACCGCTTCGATCAGATGACCGTATTTGATTTCGATGGCCTCATGCCTTCCCGACTTGTAGAATCGGCTTTTCAAAAGCCTCAGGTCCTCTATCCGTTCACTGACATGAATGCCTGTAGTAGTTCCGTCCTTATGCATGAAAGCGCCTTGACCTTTAAAGGCGTAATAGAACTCCTTTTTTACAGGAATGTAGATTGCTCCGAATACCGGGCGACGGTTTTCGATCAGGGCGATATTGATCGCAAACTCATCCGTTTTTCCGATAAAGTCTTTTGTACCGTCAAGGGGATCCACAAGCCATATTCTTGAGGCCTTCAACCTTTCTTTCGTATCCAGGGTCTCTTCAGAAAGAATAGGAATATCCTCAAGGAGCTTAAGCGCCGCCCTGATTAGCTTGTCGGATGCCTTATCGGCTACCGTTACCGGCGTGTCGTCCTCTTTGCTTGATATCTTCAAGTCTGTTTTATAATAACTCATGATGATCTCTGAGGCGTTTTCACATATTTCTCTGATCTGCTCCACTGTCCATTTCATTCTCATACCTCGATCCACTGGTTTAACGATAAGGCGTAAATCATCTTTTCTTTCACAGGATGACCAAGTACGCTTTCAATAGCCTGGGCATAGATGTCGATTTGCTCCTTGTATCTTTTTACCAAAACGCCGGCTTCTTGAACACGGTCGCTTTTGTAATCGATCAGCACGATACCGTCCTCTTCGAGGAACATGGCGTCGACAATCCCCTGTACAAGTGTTTTTTCTCCGTTCTCAAACTCTTTTTCAAAGACAAAGGGTTGTTCTTTCCATACTTTCAGCGCACTGATCATACGCTGATAGACAGAACTGTTCCTAAATTCCTCGACATGCTTCTCTTCGATCAGTTCCACCATCTCCTCAGTGAGGACGTTTCTTTTTAGGAGCAGTTCAAGTACGGATTTTACGGGTTGCCTGTCTAGTGGCATATGTTCCATGATCAGATGGTAGACATTACCTCTTTCTAGTGCTTCCTCTTGTGTTTCAAAATAATGCGTCAAGGCTGTGATTCGCGGTGTGAACACGTTCTCGCTCGACTTATTCTTAAGTTCTGTTACAGAAAGCTTGGCAGGCAATCCATAAGAGTGTCCATCGAAAGGCACCATTTCCACAGCATCCACTTGCTCAAGCGCCAAACTCGCATTACCGAGTACTTCTTTACGCGTATTGAACTGCTTTGTGAGCAGCTCCGCCATCGGAACAATGCTAGTGGACCATGTATTCCCCTCAAAGGACATTCGCCTATCTGTTACGAGGTCCTCAGGCACTTCTCCTGTATGCATCAATATGCTCATGAACCAGTCGATGAATCTCGTCTGATTCGACAGCACGTAGTCATCCGGCGTATCCTGCCATTTTTCCACTGCCTTTTCGAATTTATTGATTACCGCGCAGACTTCAAGCCTATAGACAGCCCTTGTCATAGCCACATATAGGATTCTAACCTCTTCAAGAATCGTCTCTCTCCTTAAAACATTCTTAAGATGTACAAAAGGAAGGGTATCCCTTTGAATATGCCTTACAGGATCGATCCATTTCGTCGTCAGTCCCGTCTCCTGATGAAAGACGAGTTTTGACCGTATGTCCATCATATTGAAGTTCTTCGACATGCCAGCAAGTATCACCACTGGAAACTCAAGCCCTTTGGATTTATGGATGCTCATCACCCTGATCGCCTGTACGACATCCGTATTGTTGGCTTTTCCACCGTAACTGACCTTAGCTTCCTTCATCTGATCAAGATAATCGACAAAATGATGGATTCCGCTTTGTCTTTCCGTTTCGAACTGCTCCGCTTTTTCTATCAGGACATCCAGATGCTGTTTTCTTTTTTCGCCATCCTCCAGACCATTTACAAAATGGTAGTAGCCTGTCTCTGTTAGCGCATACCAGAGAAACTCGCTGATGGTGGTCCTGCTTTCTGCGCGCAAGTTTTCAATCAGCCTGAGGAAGCTCACGACCTTGCCCCTTAAAAGCTCCTCTTCGCCAGCCTGTCCGTACTCGAAGAGTGTGTCGTAATAGGACTTGTTATTAATCGTTCGTATCCTCGCAAGCTCCTCGTCGCTAAAACCGCCTATCGAGGAGCGCATCACAGAAAGCAGCGGGATATCCTGGTGCGCGTTGTCGATGATCCTTAACAGGTTGATGACTGTGGCTACCTCGATGATGTCGAAGTAGCTGTCCTCCTCGTCAACGATCACAGGAATCCCGTATTTTGAAAGTTCGTCACGCAGCTGCTGGGCTTTGCCTTTTATGCTTCTCATCAGAATGACGATATCCGAAAGTCTGATCGAACGCTTGGATTTTAGCTCGGTATCGTAGATCATCTCACCTTGAAGCGCTTTGACTCTCTCTTTGATCAGGTGGGCTTCCATCTGGATGGCATCGACTGCGATAGAATCGGATTTTTCATCATAATGGGCCAGGTTGAGTCTGGGCTTGGCAGCCTCCATAAAGTCGGTCCGGCCTGGAATCAGCCGTCCATCCTCCTTGTAGGCTATTCCGCCGAATCCCTTGGTCAAAAGTGTATCGAATAGGGTATTTATCCCTATCAGCACGTCCTTATGCGACCTGAAATTCATGTTCAGATCGACCCTATGCCCCAGAGGATGGGAGGGATACTCGTCGAATTTCTCCAAGAACAGCCCGGGTTCAGCCATCCTGAAGCGGTAGATGCTCTGCTTCACATCTCCAACCAGAAACAGATTGTTGTCCCGTTTGATCAGTGAAGCGATTTCTTCCTGCACCCTGTTCGAATCCTGATACTCGTCAATGAAGATATAGTCGAACTTGTTTCTGTACATGTCTGCGACTTCTTTACTGTTTAGGACCTTGATCGCATATTGCTCCAAGTCGTTGAAATCGAGTAGGTTATCCTCGCGCTTGGCTATTTCATACTCCCTCGCAAAAGAGGATACAAGATCCACCAGGGTCTCAAGATGAGGCGCCATTTGATTCAAGTCTTCCATATATGCATCGAGCGACTTGGCAAAATAGTTCTCCTGCATCTTCTTGATCGCTTTCTTCACCCCGTCACGGCAGTTTTTCACCTTTGCGACGAGCTTGATATCCACAAGCTCCTTGTTGGCCTTTTTTATGGTCTTGAGCCGTACAAACGCAATCTGGTTGATCGCATCCGAAACCTGGTCATAGCTCTTATGAGAAAGGCCGTCCAGACAGCTGTCAATGGAATCCAAGTCGCTTGACAGGGTCTCTGAATAATCTTCAGGTCCACCGGGCTCTAGGCAGATGCCATGGGCGCTTTCCAGCTGTTTTCTAAACAGGGTCAGCGTTTCAAGCACGTTTTCCTTTATCGCCTTGACATAAGGTATCTCCTCAGCACTTTCGCCGCTTACCTTCAGTGTACCGACGCAAGCGTCGAGCCACTCTTCAGGGTAAGGGTGCGCTCTTGAAAAATCATAGATGCGTTTCACGAACTCTTTTAAAAGGTCGTCTGACCTATGGCTGGAATAGATGCCGAGCACACTCTCAAAGGCTTCATCCATCACTTCATAGGCATTGTCGAAGACAAGGTCCATGGCATCCTTTTGCTTCAGCTCCAAGACCTGCTGGTTTCCTATGATGAAATTCGGGTCGATATCCAGGTGAAAAAAGTTCTGCCTGATCACCTCTTTGCAAAAACTATGCAGCGTGGAGATATTGGCCTGCTGAATACTCTGAATCTGTTCGCTGATGAATTTCGCGTCTTCACTTCTTTCGCTCAAAAGCGACATCAGCCGTTTGGCGATACGCTCCCTCATCTCAGCCGCTGCGGCATTCGTAAAGGTAACGATTAAAAAGGAAGTGAGCGGTCTCTTGTTTTCAATCACCAGATTAAGGATACGTTCCACGAGAACCGCTGTTTTTCCTGAACCGGCCGAAGCAGACACCAAGATATTCAGATTTCGGGTATCAATTGCTTGAGCTTGTTCATTTGTCCATTTCACAATCGATGACTCCTTTCATTTCTTCCAGTGCGCTGCCTTTATCACGTTTAGGAATTCGTTTGAAGTCCTCATCGTGCTTCTTCTCATCAAATTGGCAGATACTCCTGAACTCGCACCAGTCACAAGCTGTTTTCTGGCTTTCCTTTACGGGCCTGATGCCGATTTCACCAGAATAGAGGGTAGTAGCGATCTCTTTCGCCTTTTCTTTTGCATAGTTCATCACAAGCTCAAGTTCGTCGGGTTCCAGTAGATGGTCCGCATCTCCTAGCTCGCCGCTGGCTTTCAGTTTTGCGTTGACGACCTTGGATTTCCCTGTCTCTTCGATGCTTCTGTCCGATTGAAGGATCAGATCCATATCTTTTATGCATACGCCATCCATTTTGAAAGCTTCTAAAAGTTGTTCCTTCAAGTCGGCGGGGTCGAAAATGACATCCGTTTCGATCATCGGTTCAGTGACCCTAAAGTAAAAGGCTCCAAAAGGGTTCGCCTGAGCACCTGTGATGACCTTGGCATGGCTTGTGGCCACATCAAGATAGAGCATCAGCTGCAGACTAAGTCCTTCATAGACATCGCCTAAATTAAGCTTTTGTTGTCCGGACTTGTAGTCGATGATTCTTAGGTAATCTCCCGTTTTGGTCTTCACGATATCCAGCCTGTCGATCTTGCCTTCAAGGAGAATTCTCTTTCCGTCCTCGGTTTCGAGCACAAGAGGAGGCGCATCGACTTCAAGTCCTACACCAAAACTCAGTTCATTCATCACATTGCTGAAATTCCCAAGATTGATCTGATCCGCAATGTGACCGATACCTTCTATAAGTACACCTTTAAGGCGCTTTGCATAATACTTGTTCTTGGGACTAAGTCCAAATCTCATTTTCTGATCAATGACCGATTCGAAAATCGACTCAAAAGCCTCTTTCCAATCTTCGTCGACAATGACCTCTTTGTTCAGCTTCTGAATGTGGTTCATCACCAGTTCGATCACTTCGTGGAAGAGGTCGCCGATATCAAGACTTGACAGCTCAGGCGTTTCCCTTGTGGTAGGTTTAAGCGCATACCTTGTAAAATGCTGAAACGGGCATCTTGAAAAGCTCTCAAGCCTCGTGACGCTCGTCTTCACGTAATCGCCATACAGGTTCCCGATCAGTTCTTCAGGAATTTTATGAGCCAAATTGTGATGGTGCATGCCTGCGAAAAATGCGTTTACAATGCGCAGGTAACGTTCTTCAGACAAGAGGCCCTTGACAGCTGCAAGCGCCTGAGTGTCGACCGTCTCACCTTTTTTAAGAAGCTTCAGCACCTTATTCACCAGCGGCAATGCCAAGCCATGTTCCCTAAGCGTCTCAATCGAAGTGTCAAAGCACCCGACAGGACCAGCTGATTTTTTTAGCTGTTCAAACCATAAGGAGGCTTTTGTCTCGACACCTTCCGACGAATGGGCGCTGTGGCTCCATGTAACGTGTTCTGTGGCTTTCAGTGTGTTCTCATAGGTCTTGAACACTTCTTCATCGAACTGGTAAAGTGTCGAACGCATCTTGGTGATTCCCTGGTCCACTAAAAAATGAATCTCCTCATCGTTGAAAAGTCCGGCACCATCCACCCTGCTCGGGATCACTCCGTCGTTGAGGCCGATGACATATAGCCTTTTCACCGCGCTGAGACGGGTTCGTTTGATGTTGCCGAAGGTCACAAAGTCTTGCTCTGGAGGAATGATTCCTATCTCATAGGACTCAAATCCAAGTTTGAGCAGATCGTAGAAGCCTCTAATCTCAAGCGAGCTGTTTTGACCCAGACTGTGTATCTGGTACAAGACATGGTCGATGATGTTATGGATCTGGGCTAGTTCCTCTGCTTCCTCGAATTTACGGGCTTCTCTTTTTTCATCGACATCCACAGCCAGCTTCTCAAACACCTTGAGTCTATGTAGATATCCTTTGAGTGCGAATACCATTTCAGAGGCATCGACAGCTGTTTTCAAGTCGTCCTTGAGGCTTATGAGGATGCCGATCGAGTTTTCCCTGATTGCCTCAAGCTCTAAGTTATCACAGTTCTCCCAAGTGCTCAGCCAGGCTCTTCCCCTGGTGCCTCTTGAAAGAACGTAGTTCTCCATTTCACATAGGTCGTCGTACGCGATATTGTAGAATCCTGTCTTTAATACCTTCATGACTTCTTTGGTGCTAAATCCTGTCATGATCGCACGAACGCTGGTTAAGACAAAATCAATCGCATAGTGGCTGAGTGCGGGTCTTTTCCTATCGATAAAACATGGGACACCGTATTGTTCAAAGATCCTTTTGGCGGTCGACTGATAACTGTTCAAATCGTTTGTAAGAATGGCCATCTCATGCCACTTGAGTTTGGATCCCTGAAAATGCTTGATCATGTCTATCACGACACCTTCAAGCTCCTCTTGCTTGTCCGTGGCTGTGATGAGGCTCTGTCCCGTTGACCCTACATGGGGCTGATAATCGAAAATATTCCTGAAGGCTTTGGCGCCCTCCGGGATATCGCTCACATCCCTTACCTCTGTGATGGTCAGCCCGTCTCCTGTAAAGCGTTTGACAAGTGTTTCGCGCAGCCGTTTCGGGTATCTGTTGGTGACACTCTCTGTGCGATCGTCCACTAGGCGCACCGTCAGATTTTCCACCTGATGTCCCAGCACACAAAGCAAATTGACTTCCTGGGAGGTCATGCTCGAAAAGCCTTCTACGACGATATTGACACCCTTATAGACCTCGTTCTGTTCAAGGTATTCCACCACTTTCTCCACAAGCGAGTCCTCATCCATCAGCTGTTCGTCAAAAGCGTTCAGATACGCTTCATAGACAAGTGCCAGCTCCTTCATTTTAAGCTTGAAAATTGGTTGGCTGTCGTCCATCATCTTGATGATGGCGTTTAAGAACTGCATGTTCACCGCATTCTGCCGTAGCTCAGCGACCGTATCCGCAAGGTCGTCCAGAAACCCTTTGACATGGTAGGACTTCTTATAGATGACCAGTTCGTCCTTGAGCTTGTCCAGGATATGCTTTAAGAGCATTTTCTTACCCAGTTCTGAAAGGGGTACGACCTCTTTTAGCCCCATCTGCTCTGAGACCCTATGGATCAGTCTTTTGAAACTAAGCACTTCAATATGAAACAAACCCTTGACATCAAGGGCTTTGAGCAAGTCTTTCTCCGCTTGCAAGGTATATTGCTCAGGAACGATCACAAGCGCTTTATCATTCACTGCATTCAGTAATTTTATGTTGGATAGGTCGTATTGGGTTTCGCCCAGTACAACCGTTGAGGTAATCAATTTGATCATATCTATTTCCTTTTATTTTCAACAAGGTGTCTTTTGACCTGTCCGGAAACCACAAACATCACGAGGTTCAGTGCGAAACTAAGGGCAAGAATCACGATGGCCATTTCCATGAAGAAGGACTCAGGAAGCATCTGAATCAGAACATCCGTGCGAGGATCCAAAAGCCATAAGTCGTTTGAAAAGAACAGTTCATGGAAGACTACAAAATACCTGCTGAAGTCCGAAGCGACTAGGATGCCGACAGCCGCGACAAGCACCACAGAACCGTATAGTCCGTAGTGCGAGAGTTTGACAAAATAGGTCGCCAGTTTTTTCTCCTTTGCCGAAGCGTAGGCCGCTGTAAGGAGTAGAATAAGATAGACGACACCTGCATACCTCAAGCCATCAAAAATTAGTTTGACGTCTTTCATATGTGCGATCTCGCGATCGCCGTAGATCATTTCGGTTTTTCCGTGTATTGTCACTTCATGATTCAAGGTCTTATACCTGCCGACCACATATCCTGACAACCTGTCGATCACCTCAGGCATGTCCTCTCTCGTGATTCCAGTGGCCTCATAAATATTGTTTTTTTCATATTGATAGGTGTAAAACCCTTTCGAACTCGCCATCAACAGCGTCATGACCATAATGACGACGACCGGGAAAAGCACCCAGCTCAAACCTTTTAAAACTCTCATCCCCTACCTCCTATTATCCTTCTATCTGTTCTTCCATTATACCTCAATCCACTTGAAAAACATTAAAATATAAGAGCTATTCTCAAGTTTCCTAAAGAATAGCCCTTTATCTAGCCTAGTGATTCAATTAGTTTTTCAATATGACCTTTCACACTTACTTTTCGATGAATTTGAAGCAGTTTTCCCTGCTCATCGATCACAAAGGTGGAACGCTCGGTTCCCATATACTCTTTGCCATAGTTTTTCTTGAGCACCCAGACTCCATAGGCTTCTTGTACTTTAAGTTCCTCGTCGCTCAGAAGCTCGAACGGCAGCTCATACTTTGCGATGAAGTTACCGTGCGATTTCAAACTGTCCTTTGAAACGCCAAGGATCACTACACCTGCCTTTTCAAAGACCTCGATATGGTCTCTAAAGTCACAGGCTTGGGTTGTGCACCCAGGGGTGTTGTCCTTCGGATAAAAGTATAGGATCACCTTTTTCCCTCTAAAGCTACTTAAAACGACTTCTTTACCGCTTGCCGCAGGCAAAGAAAAATCCGGTGCTAAATCACCTATTTGTAATGACGGCATCTCTTCCTCCTTTTCAACATTACTCTTCTGCGCTATCTATCATCTCTTGTGTTTCCTCTAAATATTCATCGATCACGTTTTGGACTTCAGAGTCCTTTATGACAATCGATATCTCAATACGCCTGTTTTTCGCGTATGCTTCCTCGCTAGTACCCGTATCAATGGGTCTGAACTCAGAATATGCGGAGGAAGCGAAGTATTTTCCGTACTCGCTCTCAAGCTCCCTATCTGTGGACAGCATATAATTTACAACAGCCCCCGAGCGGTTTGCCGATAGTGAACGGTTGTAATCCGCATCGGCTCTTTCATCGGTATGCCCCTGTATGATGATCGATTCGATGTTTAACCTGGTCGTTTCATCATCCAGTACGGATTTGAACGCTTCAGCCAGTTTGTTCAAGAGCTCCTTTCCGCTGGGCTTTACCACGGCCGAATTGAAATCGAAAACTAGACCCTCATTGATGATGATGTTTCCCGCATCGCTGATGGTCACTAGCGGCTGTCCCTGAGCGTTGGTTTTACCAAGTGCCGCCTCAACACTGTCTTTCACCTTTCCAAGTACATCCAATCTGAGTACCGCGATCCCTTGAAGCTTGGATCTTAACTCGCCAAGCTCCCGATTGCTTTCTGCAATGATTTGCCTTTGCTCATCTACTTCCTGTTCGGATAACTTAAGGGCGATCTGCCCGATCTCTATTTCAGCCATCGTATCTGCGAGTTCATCTTCTAAAAGTCTTAATTGATTCTCCGCCTGACTGATCTCCGCTCTTGAAGACTCCAGACGGTCTTGGGTATCCATGAGTTGCTTTCTCGAATACTCAAGGTTGTTTCCAGTAACGATATTTTGAATAAAGGCGATAATCACTAGAATGAAAAGTATGAGTACAAAAGTGGAGATCAGATCGGTGAAGGACGGCCAGAAGTTCTCTGCCGCTTCTTCAACGGTGAAGTTACGTCTTCTGCTCTTCATATCTACACCCCCTACTCATCTTTAGCTAGTTCTTTGAGTGTTTTTGTCAGGTCCTTGATCGAATCATAACCACTTGCCATCCTCTCGGTCTGATGCGTCATCTCTTGAGTAAAATCACTGAATCCAAGGCTCATCCTCTGCACGTTGTCTTTGAGGTGATGGTTGAACTCCCTAAAGTCCCTCGCACTTTCAGCAAAGACCTTAAGAGAAAGATCGAAGCTTGTGATAGTCTCCTGAAAAGCCTCTGCGGTAGCGGCCATTTCACCCGTCACCCCATACAGCCTGTCGACAAGCGTGTCTGTAAGAACCTTCATCGCCTCGACAGTGACCGTATCACCGCCGCCAAAACTTACCGCAGCACCCGAGAACGACGTTCCGCTGACGGTTCGGTACTCTCGTACATCTTTGAACACATCGTTATCCAGGTATTCCTCAAGATGAACCATAAGATTGACTCTTCGCTGCGAGGCGTTGAAGAAGAGGTTGAATAGTGTCATCACGATCGATGCGCTAATACCGAATAATGAAGTAACAAAAGCGACAGACATTCCGGACATCGCGCTGATAAGACTCTGAGTGATCGACGAATCGACCGACAGGGCATTACCGACATCCTTTGCGAGTAAGTTGACCAGTTGACCTATCGACATCGTCAGTCCGAAGAAGGTACCTACCAGTCCAAGGATGATCATCAGGCTCACCGACGTTTTGACATACCGCTCACCAAGCTGGGAGACTTTCATCTCCATATCGAAGTGTTTCTCGATAATCGCCTGGGTGTTCACTTCGCCGCTGTGTTCCTTGCCTGCCTTCAGATAGTCCGATGTGATGTTATTGAGAATCTTGTGTTCGAACAATCTTCCTTGTCTATTCTTCTCACTGCTCAGATCCCTTAACATCCTTCGGTAGCCAAGCACCACGAAAATATTGATTGTGAATGCCGCAATGAGTAATCCGACAATGATTATTACGATGGTCAGTCCTACTACATTTAAGTTTAAGATAGTGTCGATAAATTGTCTAAACATAGAAAATCCTCCTTGCTTAAATCATACCAGTAAGAGGCTCTTTTTAAACGCAATCATGTGGATTGTCAAATAACTTTAATAAATTGACGCACATAAAATTGAGTAACAGATCGACATGTAAAATGATATAATGGAGATGGAAGGTAATTTTTGACTCTTATGGACTACTAATTGAAGAACCAATGGAAAAGGAGCCATTATGCTAAAACACATTCCCAACTTGCTGACCGTTTTTAGAATGTTACTCGTACCTATATTTGCCTATGTTTATTTTTCAGAGCTTGCAAACGCGCAGTACCTCGCCCTCATTATCTTTATTATCGCAAGCGCAACAGACATTCTCGACGGGTATTTGGCAAGAAAATACGATCTTATCACCGCTGTTGGAACCGTTCTAGATCCCCTCGCCGACAAACTGATGCTACTGACAGTGCTTACTTGCTTGTGGCTTACAGACAAGGTGCATGTAATTGTCATTATCATTATTCTTTCCAAGGAACTATTCCTGATTGTCAGCGGAGTACTGCTTTACCTAAAACGTGAGAAGACCGTTATTCCCTCAAATATCTTGGGTAAGATAGCGACAGTCCTGTTTTCACTTACCATCGTGCTGATACTGCTCAATATCCCGAGAGTCTTAGGTGATATGCTTATCATCTCCGCACTTTTGATGAAGTTCATCGCGATACTCAGTTACATCAAGATCTATAACAAGAACCATAGAAAAACCGTCTGAAATTTGATTATTTCAGACGGTTTTTTTAAAATTTGAATGTCGAATGGGAGTGATGGTTCGACCAGACGACAAGTGTTTGAAAAGGCTCCAGTTTGATTCTTCGACCTTGCAAGTACTTGTCGATCGCCAGTCCATCAGGGTCAAACGTCTGACCGTCGTAAACAATCCTGCATTCACGTCTGAGCACAAGCCTCGACAGATGTTCATGATGGTTAGGATTGATCACGATCAATGCATTTTTAAACGCGTGATTCCTCAAAGTGATCCTATACGCGACCACATTCTTCGTATGCTGAAGCACGACTCTTTCCCTGATGTCCTTCTCGTTGAACTCCTCGAAGCATCGCAAGTTCTTCCTAATTGCAATCAGCGTTTTCACATGCTGATATAAGTCTTGATGGCAGTTCACCATGCCCCAGTCCATCGCATTCACAGCATCGCTGCTTCGATAGGAATTGTGGTCCATATGCTTCGTCCGCATAAACTCGGTACCCGACTGGATAAAGGGTATGCCAAAGGCAAGCAGGATCAGTGAAAACGACATCTTGGTCGCTTTTTTCACCTTATCGTCATCCCACATGGTCGAGTATTTGAGCTTATCGTAGAGTATCAGATTATCATGCGCACTCACATAGTTCACAGACTCCCAAGGCTCTTTGGCAAAACCGACATGGTGCTCTGAAAAATGAATCGATCCCAAGAGTCCTGTTTTCACATCATGCATCTTGGCTTTGTACCCCTGGATGAAACCGTGATCCTTTCCATCGCTGTCACCCTTCAAGGCGCTTCTGTAATCGTCATTGAAAAACGCGATGGACAAATCCCTCTGCTTGCCCTTGACCATCATCTTCTCACCAGGAAGAATGGTTCCTCCACCTGTCCACGGCTCGCCGTAGAGTATGGCGTTCGGATTGATCGACCGCACTTCCTTTTCTATCATTTTAGCCGTTTCAACGTCCATCAGCCCCATAAGGTCAAATCTGAATCCGTCGATATGGAAGGTGTTCATCCAGTAGATCATGCTGTCGATAATCAGCTGTCTTGTCATCGCATGCTCCGTCTTCAGTTCGTTACCGCATCCTGACCCGTTGGAATAGCTCCCATCGGATAAATGCCTGTAATAGGTGAACGGGGCCAATACGGCAAGAGGATTCTCCCCTCCCCTGTACGTGTGGTTATACACCACATCCAGCACCACAGCCAATCCGTTGTCATGGAGTTTCTTCACCATGGTCTTTAGCTCTCTTATCCGACATAGGGGATCCTCCGGATCGGTGGAGTAGGATCCTTCCGGAACGAAATACTGTTCAGGATCGTAACCCCAGTTGTATGCAGTCGGGTCGCTTTCATCTATGGACAAGAAATCCTGAAGCGGTAGAAAATGAACATGCGTGATTCCTAAATCCTTGAGATAGTCGATTCCATAAGGTAAATGGTCGACCTTTTCAACCACACCCAGATACTTCCCTGGATGTTTGAGTTTTAGGTTAGGGTCCATTGTAAAGTCTCGAATGTGCATTTCATACAAGACCGCTTCCTGCATGCTGACCTTGACGAACTCATCCTGTTCAAAACCTTCGACCTCAGTCATCGCTAGGTCGATTACCACACTTCGCTTGCTGTTGGCGCTTGATGCATATCCGAAAGGATCTGTGGCGATAAACCTGTTTTTTCCTCTGACGACCTGATACATGTAATAGGTATTGTGCAGATCTCCGTCTACAGTGAGTTCCCACTCGTTATCACCTACCGCTTCCATCGCCAGGCTTTTATGACGATAGGAATGCGCATTGGAATAAAGGAGAATATTTACCGCCTCACATTTAGATGCGTATACCCTGAACCTTGTATTTGTTTTCTCATATCTGTAGCCGAATTTCTTTGACTGATAGGTAGACATCCCATCACCACCTTAAAGTTTCCATATTTGCTGTGCATACTCCTTGATTGTGTAATCACTTGAGAAGATGCCCGATTTTGCGATATTGGTAAGCGTCATGCGGTTCCATTTTTTCGCATCCCTGAAGTCGTTGCTCAGTCTTTCCTGGGCTCTTACATAGGCGTCAAAATCCTTCAGCACCAAAAACTCGTCATTCTGTTTAAGTAGCGAGTCCACAATCGTCGAAAACTCGTCTCTTGGAACAGAATCAAAAAATCCATTTGTAAGTTGGTCCAAAATCCTTCTAAGTTCACTATGATAGTCATACACGGACTGTGCGCTATAGGTGCGCTCATGATGCAACTGATACACCTCATCTGAATTGAGACCGAAAATATAGATATTGTCATCGCCTACAGCATCTCTGATTTCGACATTCGCTCCATCAAGCGTACCGATCGTCACAGCTCCGTTCATCATAAACTTCATGTTACCTGTTCCAGACGCCTCCTTGGAAGCCGTAGAGATCTGTTCGCTGACATCCGCAGCAGGTATCATGCGCTCGGCTAGAGACACTCCGTAATTTTCTAGGAAGACTACCTTGATGATGTCCCTCACAACAGGCGTGCTCTCAATCTTATCAGATAAGGTATGGATCAGTTTAATGATCTGCTTTGCGATATGATAACCTGGTGCGGCCTTAGCTCCAAAAACAAAAGTTCTTGGCACCACATCAATTCCTGGATTATCGATCACCTTATTGTAAAGGTACATGATATGAAGTATGTTCATCAGCTGGCGTTTATACTCGTGCAGCCGTTTAGCCTGCATGTCGAAGATCGAATACGGATCGACGGTCAGATTGTTCTTTTCCTTGATATAGGATGCCAATTTGATTTTATTGGCGAGTTTTATTTTTTCAAGACCTTCCAAAAAAACGTCATCTTTTTCAAATTTCATCAGCTGGTCCATGATCACCGGTTCGTACTGCCATCTTTCACCAATTGCCTCGGTGATGTACTGCGATAACGGTCGGTTGCAATGCATCAGCCACCTTCTGTGTGTGATGCCGTTGGTTTTATTGTTGAACTTGAAGGGATATATCTTGTAAAAGTCGTTCAATTCCCTATGCTTGAGAATTTCTGTGTGAAGCTTGGCGACGCCGTTCACACTATTGCTCGCTACGATGCAAAGATTGGCCATGTGGATGGTATCGTGCTGAATGATCCTCATCCGGTCCACCATGACGCTGTCAAGGTGGTATTTATGGACCATCTCATCTACAAACCTGCGGTTGATCTCATCAATGATCATCGCGATACGCGGCAGCAACTCATACATCAGATTGACCGGCCATTTTTCAAGCGCTTCGGACATGATGGTATGGTTGGTATAGGATACCGTCTTTTGCGTCAGCAGCCATGCCTCATCCCATCCCAACTGATGGTCATCCATCAGTAGGCGCATCAGTTCGGGTATGATCAGAGACGGATGCGTATCATTGATATGGATCGCGATATGGTTGCTTAGGTCATGAATCGACCTGTCCCCCTTTTTGTAGGTCCTCAGCAGACTTTGTATGCCTGCAGAAACCAAGAAGTACTCCTGCTTTAGCCTCAATACGCGTCCTTCATAATAGTTATCATTCGGGTACAACACTTGCGAAATCGCCTCA
This sequence comes from Fusibacter sp. A1, assembly GCF_004125825.1. Lineage (NCBI taxonomy): Bacteria > Bacillati > Bacillota > Clostridia > Eubacteriales > Fusibacteraceae > Fusibacter > Fusibacter sp. A1. The sequence continues at coordinate 15,207 of NZ_QQWI01000016.1, forward strand.
GCAGTGTGTTTTTGGGCAAATGCCTTTAAGTAATCCCCTTCGCTGAAGGAGAAATAATCGAACTCATTCTGCACGGCCTCTGCGGCAAACAGACGCAGGTTGTTGATGCGATCATTTCTATAACCTAAGACCGGGGTATCATAAGGCACGGCTCTAATTTTTTCGGTGTTGATATGCTTGAACCTCAAATGACCATTCTCTTCATAGCTTTCGAGCTGCCCTCCGAATTCGACGACAACCGCCCTATCCGGTTTGTTGATTTCCCATACGTTGCGGTTCGATAGCCAGCGGTCCGGAAACTCTACCTGATAGCCATTTACAATCTTTTGTTCGAACAGACCGTAATTGTACCGGATTCCGCACCCGTGTCCCGCGTAACCAGTGGAAGCTAGCGAATCCAAAAAGCAGGCTGCAAGCCTTCCGAGTCCGCCGTTCCCAAGTCCTGGATCCTTTTCGATGGCGTAGATCTCCTCATAGTCATAACCAAGTTCCTTCATCGATTCTTCAACGAGTTCCTTCATATCGAGATATTCCAGATTCTTTCCTAGATACCGTCCTGTAAGAAATTCCATTGAAAAATAATACACTTGCTTTTCACCGGTATTCATATAGATTCTGTTCTGATTCACCCAGTCTTCTGTGATGATGTCTCTGATCATGATGCCAAGGGTGTAGTACTTGTCCCAGTTGGTCGTCTCATCAGGTGATTTTCCCGTCAACGACTTCAACCGGCTGATGTATAACTTTTTAAACTCCTCACGAGTGAATTTCATATTTCACCTCATTTCAGCAATGTTTCATATAATTCGATATATTTATCTGCAGAGACGTCCCAACTCAGATCTTTCGACATCGCTCTTTTTACCATTGCCTTCCATTTCGGCTTATCTTCATAGACAGACAATGCTTCTTTGATCGTGAACAGCATCTCATGAGCATTTGCGTTCAGGAATCCAAATCCAGACCCTGTGTCATCATATTTGTTAAAGGGATCGATGGTGTCCATCAATCCTCCGGTTTGACGAACTACGGGAATCGCACCATATCGCATGGCGATCATCTGGCCTATTCCGCAGGGCTCGACAAGGGACGGCATCAAGAAGAGGTCTGCGCTCGCATAAATCCTTGAAGCCATCGTGTTGTCGAAATAGATGTTCGCAGACATCATTTCAGGATGATAGCTGTCGATACTCTTAAGGGCGTCCTCGTACTTCTTGTCACCTGTTCCAAGAACGACGACCTGCATGGGAATCTGCATCAGTTCCTCTACCACATGAAGCAGCAGGTCGATCCCTTTCTGCTCGACAAGCCGCGTGACCATCCCGATCATCGGGATATCCGGATCGCACTTAAGTCTTAACAGCCTTTGAAGCATCATCTTGTTCTTTCGCTTCATTTCAACCGCATTCTCCATGTCATACTGTTCAAAGATCACCTTGTCCTCAGAAGGATTGTATTGTCCGTAATCCAACCCGTTGATAATTCCGCTCATCTTATGGTTGATGGCGCCTATGGTGTTCTCCAGCTGTTCTCCGTAGTAGGGATATCTGATTTCATTCGCATAGGTCTTACTGACGGTCGTAACCGCATCCGCATAGACAAGCCCCGCTTTCATGAAATTTAAATTTCCGTTGAACTCCAATCCCTCGTAGGTCAGGTAGCTGTCGTCGATACCGTAAAAGTCCGAAAGCAGATTGATTGGAAAAATCCCCTGATACTTAAGATTATGTATCGTGAAAACGGTTTTGACACCGCCTATCTCGGTATCCTTGTACATGGGGTCTTTCACCAGCAGCGCGATAGGTGCAGTGTGCCAGTCGTTGACATGGATGATGTCAGGCACGAAAATATCCGCGCATACGGTATCTAGGACCGCTTTCGAGTAAAAGGCGAACCTTTCACCATCGTCGTAATAGCCATAGAAACCATCACGCTTAAAGTAGTATTCATTGTCGATGAAATAATAGGTCAATCCATTGTACTCCTGCATGAATACGCCTGCGTACTGATGACGCCAGTTCATCTGCACATCGTATGATTTGATGAATTCAAGTTCATCCGCGTATTCCGTTTTGATTCCTTTGTATTTGGGCATGACAATCCTGACGTCATGACCTGCTTTTGTTAGCGCTTTCGGGAGCGAATATGCGACATCTGCAAGACCACCGGTTTTAGCAAAAGGCACCGCTTCTGATGCAACGAACAATATCTTCATTCCAATACCTCCAATCAGATAACTTGACTTTTTTTGATGACAAACGGTATGCCACCATCACCCATCAGTATCTTTTTGTTTCCAATAGTAACGTTCTTGTCGGCGATCACGTAGTTGAGATGGGCGGTTTCACCGATCTTGGCATCCTGCATGATGATCGAGTTTCTTACAATCGCACCTTTTTTTATGTGCACTCCCCTGAAGATCACAGAATTTTCAACGGTTCCTTCGATGATACATCCGTTAGCGACTATCGAATTCGTCACGCTGCTTGTAGGAGAATAGAATGCGGAAGGCTCATCCTTGATTTTAGTGTAGATTCTTCCCGGTCCGTCAAAGAGCTGCGAGAAATTACGTCTGTCAAGTAGGTCAAGCGTGGATTTATAGTAATTGCTGATCGTATTCATGCACATGGACGGACCTGAGTACGGAAAAGCGTTCACTTTGAGCTTGTCCATGTAACTGAATACCGCTTCCTTTAAAAAGCTGATATTGCCGCTCTGATAAGCCTCTGTAATGATCTCCACCAGCAGATCGCGTTTCATGATATAGCTTTCCATCGAAAGACAGTATTCCTCTTTGGAGCCGAAGTTCAAACCGATACTGTTCACATTGAGGTTCTCATCCACATCCAGCAGATCAAGGCCGATATACTGGCTCATGTTCTGTCCGTTTGAGATATGCTTGCAGATGATCGTAAGGTCAGCGCCCGATTCCTTATGGTACTCTATCGCGGGGGAGTAATCGATGTTCATGATCATATAGCTTCTTGAGATCAGAACGTACTCCTGCTTGGCGTGGGCGATGAAGCCGAGATTGTTCTTAAAGTTCTCAAGGTCGCCATACTTTCTGACCATGGTGCTGTAATCCACCATCGGATGCAACATGTAAAGTCCGTCGCGTTTTCTGTCTAAGTTCCAGTATTTACCTGGGCCCAAATGGTCTTGCAGGGACCTGAACTTGTGTTTTGTAAAGATTGCTACCTTTTGGATATCACTGTTTACCATATTGGATAAGGTAAAGTCGATCACTCGGTAACGCCCGGCAAAAGGCAGGGCTGCAATCGGTCTGTTGAGTGTTAAGTCTTTTATCTTCTCTTCATTTTCACTGAGGTTGATTATCCCCATTACGTCTTTTGACATTTTGTCTCCCCCTACTTCTCAAAGAATAGCGAATCGTCTGGATTTCCAACAAGAACGATATCATCCGAATCAGGATCGCCGACGATCTCTCCCGGTTTGATCTCGTAGTCCCCCATCACGATCGCTCTGTGGACTTTAGCGCCTTTACCGATGCGGACTTTTGGAAAAATAACCGAATCTACGACTTCAGCATCCTTTTCCACAATGATTTCAGTGAACAGGATCGAGTGTTTGACTGTCCCCATGATCTCACATCCTTCATTCACCATCGCATCTTCCACTGTCGCTTCTTCACCGATATATTGAGGAGGCAGGTCTTCATTTTCCGAATAGATCCTCCAGTTGCTATCGTACAAGTCAAATTTATTGTTTCTGTCGAGCAGATCCATATTTCCATCCCAGAAGCTCTTTATCGTACCGACATCCTTCCAGTAGCCGTCAAAGATATAGCCGTAAAGGCTCATACCCGATTCCAGCATGTTCGGTATGATGTTCTTGCCGAAGTCGTGGTCCGAGGTGGGATCGATGTTGTCTTTGATCAGCTGTTCACGAAGCGCCTTCCAGCTGAAGATATAGACACCCATCGAGGCGAGATTGCTCTTTGGATTTTCAGGTTTCTCATCAAACTCATAGATTTTAAGGTCATCATGCGTGTTGAGTATTCCAAATCGAGACGCTTCTTCCAACGGAACCTCTATCACACTGATTGTCACATCCGCGTTCTTATCCTGATGCGCTTTGAGCATTTTGGAGTAATCCATCTTATAGATATGGTCTCCTGATAGGACCAGCACGTATTCCGGATTGTACATTTCGATGAAATTGATATTCTCATAGACTGCGTTCGCAGTTCCTAGATACCACTTTCCACCCTCAGCGGAGGTGTAGGGCGGCAAGACTCTCACCCCACCGTATCGTCTATCAAGATCCCACGGAATACCTATGCCGACATGGCTGTTCAGCACAAGAGGCTGGTACTGGGTCAATATCCCTACCGTATCAATATTGCTGTTGGCGCAATTTGATAAGGTGAAGTCGATGATCCTATATTTTCCGCCGTATGGCACCGCCGGTTTAGCAACTTTCGTAGTCAGCGATTTAAGCCTGGCGCCTTGTCCTCCAGCCAGAATCATCGCTATCATCTCTTTACGTTTCATTCCTTTACTCCTTTCAGCTTATCTTTAGGTTTAAGTAAAATCGCCCCTAGCGGTGGCAATGTTATTCTGACTTCAAACTCCTCACCGATCTTTCGCGATTTGATCGGTTGATTGTTGAGAATCCCTGAACCGTAGAACAGTTTGTCATCCGAATTGAAGATTTCAAAATAATCCGTTTCCTCTACGACTTTAAGCGGATAGGATTCCCTCACTACAGGTGTGAAGTTGAAGACCGCAATCACGTAATTCCCAAGCTTGTCTTTTCGCTTAAATGCGATAATGCTCTCACTCGAATTGTCAAATTCGATCCATTCGAATCCACTGTATTCATGCTCCACCTGATGCAGTTGCGGCAACGTCTTATATAGATGGTTGACCGCTTTAAAACAGGTATTGAAACCGCGATGTCCCTCAAACTCAAGCAAATGCCAGTCCAGCTGATCCCATTCGTTCCATTCGATGAACTGAGCGAACTCATTCCCCATGAAATTAAGCTTTTTTCCAGGGTGGAAATGCTGATAGGCGATCATGAGTCTTAAGTTAGCAAACTTTTTCCAGTAATCTCCAGGCATCTTGCCGATCAGCGACTTCTTGCCGTGTACTACCTCGTCATGCGACAAGGGCAGCATGAAATTCTCACTGAAGGCATAATAGATTGAAAAGGTCAGGGCCTCGTGGTGGAACTTCCGTCCTAGAGGATCCGTCTCCATATATTTGAGCGTATCATGCATCCAACCCATATTCCATTTCAGGTTGAATCCCAACCCGCCGTCATGAACCGGTCTTGTCACAAGCGGAAATGCCGAGGATTCCTCTGCAATCATCAAGACGTTCTTATGTAGTCCGAAAATTGTAGTATTGAGCTGCTGCAGAAAACGTACCGCATCGTCGTTGATATCCTTTTCACTGTAGATATCATAACGCCCGGTTGCCATATGCTTGTGCAACATATAGGCTACAGCATCCACTCTGAGACCGTCGACATGAAAGGTATCCAGCCAGAAGTTCGCGTTGCTGATTAGAAACGCCCTTACCTCGGGTCTGCCATAGTCAAAGTTCATCGTGCCCCATTCGATGTTTTCCCTTAAGATCGGGTCCGAGGGTTCATAAAGGGGACTTCCATCATAAATGGCTAGTCCGTGGGCGTCCTTGCAATAGTGTCCAGGAACCCAGTCCAAGATGACTCCGAGTCCCGCCTTATGGCATTCATCGACGAATCTCATCAAATCGTGTGGCGATCCATACCTGCTGGTCACAGCGAAATAACCTGTTATCTGGTATCCCCAGGAACCGTCATAGGGATGTTCCATGATGGGCATCAGTTCGAGATGAGTAAAACCGTGCTCCAGCGCATAGGGAATCAGCTCATCGGCCAGTTCCTTATAATTCAACCAGCGGTTCCCGTCCCTTTTCCAGGAGGATAGGTTCACTTCATAAATTGAAATCGGTTTTTCCAAGATATTTCCGCTGGCACGCTCCTTCATCCACGGTTCATCGGTCCAGTCGTAAGGTGTCATCGGATACACCATGGAAGCGGTATCCGGTCTGACCTCTGCATGATAGGCGAAGGGATCTGATTTCATGAGAACTTTTCCATTTTCAGTAAAAATCTCGAATTTGTAGATCGCGTATGCTTCCACACCTTTGATATCAAGGCTCCATACACCTTCAGGACTTATTCGCTTCATCGAATGGAACTTACCGTCCCACTGATTGAAATCGCCGACAACCCTGACCTCTTTTGCGTGAGGCGCCCAAGTGGTGAAAGTGACTCCGGTTTTATGTATCTGAGCACCCATAAAATGATGTACGTGCGTATGTGTTCCTTCGTGGAATAAATATCGGTCCATTTCTGTAATTTGCATCTCACATCTCCCCATATAATTTATGTTCAAACGTACAGTATCCACTGTCTTAATTGATACCACAATAATAACCAGTTAAGCGTAAAAGCAGTAAAAACAATAATTCTTTCCCTTCCCCCCTTAGCTTACAGAAAATTCGCATAAAGTTGAAGGGGTTTTGAGTAATTTTCTCGCAATTTCGACAATTATTTTCATAGTTTTCCCGGTTCTCAACTATTGCAATTACGTATTTCTATTTATTTCAGGAAAGAAAACGATTTCCTTTTCCTGCCGTTTATAGCAATAAAAAAAGCCCTCTTGACCGAGCGGTTCAGAAAGCCTTTCAGTTTAACTTATTCTATTAAAAAAGCCGTCTCCACCGAGACGGCTTACTAGACCCTTAATGAGTCATCACCTTATTCATCATTTTTTGCCATCTCCTTTCTTGGTGAGAATGTTTGATCGATCAACTACATTATCGCCTCTTCGCAGGTAACTGTCAAAACCTAGAATAATTATAATCAAGATTTCACAATTTTACGAATACTCGACTCAGATAAGAAGTGTTTCTGCGATAATTCTTTGATCGAGATTCCAGCAACATAGTCAGCGTGAATTTCGCTGTTTCTCATTGCCAGTTTTGATTTTGTTCCACTTTTTTCACCCCAACCTATTCTATCGATACCAGATGGGATGTAAATCATGCAACCGTTAACGTATTCCTGAAGCGCCTCTAATAGGTGATCCGGCAATACGTCCTTTCCGTTCAAGTACTGCATGGTAAGCCTCCTTAGTGTATTGTGTGTTTTGTCTGATTATTCTTACCAATGTAACCACCTCCTTTTCAAATTTTAAGTTCTTTAATATTATACCATAGGTTTCTCAATTGAAAATTACAATAATATGACAAATATTCAGTTTTATCAAACAATTACATCAATCCGCTAAGCAGTCGATTGAAAATGATCATAAAAATGGTGTAGCCGATCATGAATCCAAAAGTGATCAGCACATGTAATGTTTTCGTGCCCGACAGAAAATGTCGATCGTTGTCGATGATATGAAACGCTTCCACAGGTCTGAGGATCAAGTCGAGTATGTTTGTTGCGAGCATCACCATGATGATGAGCTTATACCCAAGATCTATCCATGTGACCGCCAGTTGAAGGTATTCGCTTCTAACGGAGCTGTCAAACAGGACGTTCATGATTTCATTGTCCACCAGTGATTTTCCGAGTACTGCGACAAGTGCCAATACGAAGACGGCGACAAATAATACGATAAAACGTAAGAATGTAGAGGATTCCATCCGACTCTTGGCCATAAGCACCTTCATGATCGGGTAGATGCCGTTCGACTTAACTACCGAGTATGCCTTGACATCCATTTTTTCAATATCTTCAGGCATGATTCTCCAGATCGTCCTTCCAATTTCTATCAACATGACTTCGGTACCTATTTTTACATAACCAAGATATCCATCCTTCTCGCCCTTAGTAAGCGATTCGAGATAAATGACTTCCCCACTTTTCAAAGTGATGTTCACAGCATAGCTCTTATTGTCCTTAACAGGCTCCAACTGGTCAATGATATTGTTTTTTATTTTCATTAGTTCCTCCAAATTTCGATGATTATTGCATGTTATGTGACAAGTATGGGTAACTTATTGATAACCTTTTTTAACCGATATAATCTATAAATCTCATATTTGTTTCAAAAGACACCTGATTAGATTTTAAACCATTTCATCATTCTGATAACGTTTCCCTCCGATTTGTTTCCAAATCTTAATCTTAGCCCATTTACAAACATATGATTAGGATTATACTTGAGGAAACAGCATCATTTCACGGAGAAATGGAATCAACATCATGCAATTAGTTCTTATCAATGAATGACAACCGTTCCACTAATTAAGAAAGGGCTTGATATGCCGGATACATTAAAAGCAAAACTCATCATGAACACAGCCCTTCTTGCGGGAAAAACCATGCTCGAAAACGGAGCTGAAACCTACAGGGTGGAAGAAACAGTCGAAAAAATGTGCAGCTCACAGTCCTTTACCGATACCCACTGTTTTTGTGTGCCAACAGGGATTTTCTTTTCAGGAACCTATCAGGATGAGGAGTACACCTTTATCAGAAGAGTGAAGACAACAAGAATCGACTTGGAAGTCATCGCGATGGTCAATCAGTTCTCACGCAACTTCACTTCAGGTCTGATGACACTCGAGGAAGCTCAAGAACGTTTGAAAAACATCGCGTCCACACCCAAGTTTCCCATGTATGTCAGAATGATCTTCAGCGGTGTCGCGGCAGGCTTCTTCGCGATGATCTTCGGAGGTTCCTTCAATGAGTTCGTCGGTGCCTTCCTCACGGGATTTCTTGCAATCGGGATTATCGACATATCCAACTTCAGAATCCAGTCCTATTTTATCAAACATATGTTAGCAGGTTTTTCCATCGGAATCATCGCTATAACCTGCGCCTACCTGATGCAGTGGGGTCATCTTTCTCTTGACGAGGATATCGTCATTATCGGCGGACTCATGCCTTTTGTTCCGGGTGTCGCCATGACAAATGCCCTCAGGGATACTATCTCAGGCGATTTCATCTCTGGTGTCTCAAAACTGTCAGAGGCAATCATCATCGCTGTCGCTATAGCGATCGGCGTCGGTATCGCTCTCAATCTTGTGACTATTTAGGAGGCTTCCATGTTACTTAATGTCTTGTTCGCATTTCTTTCCACCTTAGGTTTTGCTGTGCTTTTCAACATCCCCAGAAAATATCTTTTATGGGCCAGTACTACAGGAGCCACAGGATGGCTCGTTTACCTTGTAACCCTCAACATGAACGACAGCCTCTTGATAGCAAGCTTCTTTGGAGGGCTTGCCGTAGGTATCACCGGCGAAATGCTGGCGAGAATCCTAAGGCAGCCAGCGACACTTTTTGTCGTCCCTGGTATCATTCCGCTAGTCCCTGGTTACGGAATTTACTATACCATGTTAAAAATAATTCAAAAGGATTACACACAGGCCGTCTCTGTAGGATTCGAGGCGCTACTGATCGCCATCGCCATCGCAAGTGCGATCATCATCGCGTCCACACTGGGCCGGGTGATGAAAGAATGGCTGAAGGTTTAGTAACCGTCTGATTCTACACTGGTCCAACTAATCTCTGCAAAAAAAAGAAAACGTTAGCGGAACTCTTTCGCTAACGTTTTCTTTTGCCCTTTGGATCACCTCAGACAGGCCGGTTTAGAATTTGCTGTCATCGATACTGCTAAGATACTCTACCACGTCAGTAGCGATCGTTCTTAAGGTATCTTTTTCAAACGGCTGCTTCAGTCCAGCATCCGCAACCAGCTGCGTGAAAGGCTGGCTTCCGCCCTGCTTGCAGAGGTTCAGATAATCCGAAAATGCTGTGTCCCTATCTAGGTTTGCCTTCTGCCAAAACTGAAACGCGCAGACCGCCGCCAGGGTATAGTCGATGTAATAGAAGGGATCCTTGAAGATATGACCTTGTCTAAACCAGTAGGTTCCAGACTCCAGGAACTCATGTCCATCATAATCCTTGTGAGGCAGATACTCTTTTTCAAGTGTGCGCCATGTGTCGTTTCTCTCTTTTGGCGTCGCATATGGATGTTCATACACCCAGTGCTGGAAGTGATCGACCAGCACTCCGTAAGGGATGAACTTGATCGCTTCTGACATATGCGTGTAATAGTATTTTTCCGTGTCCTCTTTAAAAAAGGAGTTCATCCAAGGATAAGTTAAAAACTCCATGCTCATCGAATGGATCTCACATGCTTCAAGCGTCGGCCACAGGTATTCAGGAACTTGGTGATGCCTGCTTTCATAAACCTGAAAGGCGTGTCCCGCTTCATGGGTAAGCACATCGATATCGCCCATGGTTCCATTGAAGTTCGAAAAGATGAAAGGCGCCTGATAATCAGGGATATAGGTGCAGAATCCACCACCCGCTTTTGAAGGTTTCGCCACAAGATCCATTAGTTCGTTGTCTATCATATGGTCGATAAAGACACCCGTCTCCGAAGACAGTTCATGGTACATGGTTCTTCCCTGCTCGACTATCCAGTCCGGATCTCCTTTTGGAGTGGGGTTTCCAGAAGTGAAACTAAGTCCTATGTCGTAAAACTTAAGCGCATCGATTGACAGCCTAGCCGCTTGTTTTTGATAAAGTGTAGTCATGTTAGGTACCAAATGGTCTCTCACGCTTTCTCTGAAGACACGCACATCCCCATGATCGTAATCCGTTCGTGACAGTCTGTCATACGCTAGGCCGATAAAGTTATCATATCCAAGTTTTAAGGCGATCTGATGACGCAGCTTTACCATCTCATCAAAAATGGTATTGAACTCCTGCGACTTCTCTTCTATCGCAGACTCCATCGCATAGTATGCCTCTTTTCTTTTCTCTCTATCGACCACTTCCAAATAAGGACCTATCTGAGAGAGATTCAACTTCTTGTTGTCATAGTCGATCTCGATGCTGGTCCGTAATTTCGTGTATTCCGTTGAAAGTCTGTTTTCTTTTGCCAGATCCTCTAGTATCTCATCCTTAAAGGTTCTCAGCTTCACAGCCGCCAGATTGAATAAGTGGTCACCAAGTCTTTCTCTTAACTCATCACGCATGGGATCGCCTACAAGGGACTGATAGTAGGTCGTCACTGCACGCTGATAAAAGGGACTGATCGTATCAAAGTGGTTCACTTGCGCTTCGTAAAATTCGTCTGACGTGTCAATCACATGCCTTACATGGGCTAGATTCTCCATGGTTTCAAAGTGATTGCGCTCTTTGTTGATTCTATCGATGGCACTTAATTTATCCTCAACAGTATTGGCCGTCTCAAAAAGCTTCAGTTCCTTATCAAACTCCTTCTGCCATTTGTCGATATCAATTTTCATATACTTCATTTCATTGAATTTCATTTAAACCTCCTTGGTATCTCCTAAAGTCTTACCTCTTCTATTACACCGTTAAGCGCTTAAGCTGTCAAGCACGCTCTTATAAATCCAGTGTTTATTTCAATTGAAATCGGGTATCAGTTACTAAAACATACCTAAAGGAGCTATTATGTCAAAAGTCAGATTTATCACATCGGTCAAAGCGAAAAAAAGTACACCTCTACTAAAGCTATCGAAAAAGGCCGACATCGAAATCAAAACATCCTGTTTGAAAGGAAAATGCGGAAAATGCGTCATTAAGGTCAAAGGGGATGTCTCAGAACCCACCAAAAATGAAATCCGCACACTCGGCAAGGAAAAAATCGACAAAGGATACCGCCTAGCCTGCGAGGTTGAAGTGACAGGTGATGTCGATATTCATATTCCCTGTAAAAAATGAATCTAAAAACACACCTTTTAAATCAAGGTGTGTTTTTTTATTAGTGATAGTGTTCCACTAGCTGATGCTGAGCCGAATACTGATTTTCGGTGCTTGTAAGGCCGATATACTCCCCGCTTTCGAGCATCAAACGAGTCTTCTCCGTCGACTTCAGGTAAAGGTCAAGCTCCCTTCGTATTGTTTCCTTGATCGTCTCATCCTCAATCGGAACAAGCAGTTCTATCCGCTTAATCAGATTTCTGGGCATCCAATCCGCACTTGAGATAAACGTCCTGTGCTTGCCATTGGAACTGAAACAGTATATTCTTGAATGTTCGAGAAAATCATCTATGATGCTGATCACTCGAATGTTCTCACTCATGCCATCCACACCAGGTCTTAAACAGCAGATACCCCGGACAATCAGATCGATCTTCACTCCGGCGCAGGATGCCTCATACAAGGCCTCGATGACCTCACGGTCGACGAGCGCGTTCATTTTTGCGATAATTCTAGAATGGACTCCACGCTTTGACCAATAAGTCTCCTGTTCGATCATCCTGATGATTTCAGGCTTCATGCTTTGGGGAGCTGTAATCAGTTTTCTTAGTTCCGATTCCTTTGTATACCCCGAAAGCATGTTAAAGAATTTCGATGCGTCATACGCGATTTGCTCATTGCATGTAAAGAGTCCCACATCCGTGTAAAGCTTTGCGGTCTTGTCATTGTAGTTACCCGTTCCCAAATGGACATAGCGCCGTATGCCGTCCGATTCCTTGCGTACAATCAGGGTGATTTTCGCATGTGTCTTCAGCCCTGGAAGGCCAAAGATGACATGACATCCATGTCTTTCAAGTTCCTTGGCCCATTGAATGTTGTTCTCTTCGTCGAATCGCGCCATCAGTTCTAGAAGCACTGTCACCTGCTTACCTCGGTTCGCCGCCAGCGCGAGCGCCTTGACAATCGGTGAATCACCGCTTACGCGATATAGCACCTGCTTTATCGCCAACACGCTTGGATCGACAGCGGCCTCGCTGATAAAGTCGATGACTGTCGAAAAACTCTGATAGGGGTGATGTAAATAGATATCCTGTTTTCTGATATCGTCAAAAAGAGTCTCTTTCACTGCATAAACCTCGGGTTCATGTTCGATAACCGGTTCAAACTCCTGCTTGAACGAGTAGACATGAAATAGAAACGTCAAATCCAGTGGTCCGGCAATCGGATAGATCATCTCTCTTGTGACCTCGAACTCCCTCTTAAGGATTTTAATCAGTTCACCGGGCATGTCGGATTCAATCTCCAGCCTGACCACCTCGCCCCATTTTCTTTTTCTAAGAGAGGCTTCTATCACCCCGAGCAAATCCTCGGCACCTTCGTCTTCAATGGTCAAATCACCGTTTCTCGTCGGCCTATAGACGCCATATGAAAGTATGTCCATCCCTTCAAAAAGCAGGCTGCAGAAATGGGTGATCAGGTCCTCTAACAGCACATACTGATGTCTGTCGGACTCTACCCGAACCAGCCGCTTGAGTACAGACGGCACCTGAACGGTAGCAAACTTGTCCTCGTCGTCCTTTAACTTGAAGAGTATGTTAAGGCTCTTGTTGAGCACAAGAGGAAATGGTCGGCTCATATCGATGGCCATGGGCGTGAGCACTGGATATACCATTTCTAAAAAGTAATCCTTCAAGCTGTCCTTCTGATCCTGGTTGAGTTCGGATACCCTTGTGACAACCAATCCAAGCCGAGCCAGTTCGTTTTTCAAAAGAGAGTCTGTGATCTCGTTCTGAAGCGCTGTCGCATCATTCATCTTCTCATGGATAAGACTCAGTTGCTCCGCGGGCCTCAGGCCGGTGATGTCCCTCTTCGTATAACCGGCTTTGCACTGGTCCAATAGCCCGCCGACTCTGACCATATAGAACTCATCTAGATTGTTGCTATAGATCGCACTGAACTTCAGCCTGTCGAATACGCTTTTTCTTGTGTCCAGGCATTCGTGCAGCACCCTTTGATTGAATGCCAGCCAGCTGAGTTCCCGATTGATAAAACGTTCCTTGGTCTTCATCATTCCACGTCCTTCAAAACTATTTCATGACCAAATATGTCAGCGACCGTTTCACTTAAGTAGTTGATCGCCCAAGTCTCAAAAAAATGCTTATGGTAGATTTTCATCGTCATCTTCAACCTGTTCTTTTCAAGTACCGCCTTTTTAAGCAAAATCGACTGTTTTTTTGATTTGTCAGTCGCATCAGCAAGCGCAAGGATCAGTCCAAGCTTGGTGTGTTTTGTCGTAGCTTGCGTATGGTTCAAGTCGTCCGTATTTGCCATATCCCCGTTAAAATAGAAGAACTGCATGGCGATTTCGGCAACTTCCAGTAGCATTTGCTGAGTGACTCCTAAAAGCGTCGCATGGGTGATGCTCTGATAGGTTGCTGCATAATAATTGGTCTGTCTTGAAAACTTGCCGGTCTCATGGAGTATGGCTGCAAGTCTTAAGAGCAGCAAGTCCTTTTCAGTAAAGGATTCTTCTTTTTGGTATGCGTCAAAGATCATCACTGCATTCTTATCCACATGGGTCACATGATTGATTGTAGAGTGATGCCTTTTGGCGATTTGCTTGGCAGCGGCAATGATATCTCTTGTGTAACTGTGGTTTCTGCTGTAATTGTCGATGTTTTCGTTGAGCGCGATGATCATTCCATCCCGAAGTGAGATGTCAGGCACATAGACGAGTTCGCACGTGGTGTGCTTGAAGAATTGATTGAAAACGCTCATCGCGGCAAGCATCTCCTCATAATCCATATGCTCATCCTCAATCCTCATTTTAAGCGCCTTGTCCTGATGATACAGGTCGTCGACAAAGTTAAGGAAGGCTTGGGGTGTGAATCCGTCCTGATGGTCTCCCATCAGCAGATGAGCTCTTTTCACATCAGAACCTACAATCACAAAATGATTGATCTGTTTCCTGATCAAATAGCTCTGCAAATTCTCCGTAGCGGCATAGACGTAATCCTCTAGAATCTGAGGAACATGAATCGTCTCCCTATTGATGGTTCGGATCAACTCTTTGAGCCTTAGCGTACCGATATGGATCTCATTGTTTCTGACCATTTTATTTTCTTTATATACGATGACCTCCGAACTGTTGGAGCCCACTTCGACCAGTAAAACGCCTTCTTTTCTCATTTTCTTATAGTGGGGCAGATGTTCCTTTAAGGATAAGTAGGTTAAAAACCTCTCTATGGGCTCTTCGACGATTTCAATCTGCAGTTTCGCCCTTTTGCCTATCAGCTCGACCACGAAACGTCCATTTCTTGCTTCTCTAAAAGCACCTGTGGCTACCGCCTTATATCTGTCGACATCATATTCACTCATCAGCTTCTTAAAATAGATCAGACAGTCAATCAGCTCTTCCCTTTCTGTGCGGTTGATTTTTCCGCTGTGCAGCACAGATATCCCCAGTGCAAGAGGGTGAATGATATTTTCAAGAAGTTTATATCCAGTTTTTTTATGCTCCACAATTTTGATCTTGATCGCATGTGATCCGATATCTATTGCTGCGAATATACTCAAAACAGCCTCCAATCCAACTCAAGCAGGCAGTTTGAAATCCACCTACCTAACTCTTCGCCTTTTCTTGAAGATACCCTTTAAAAACCACATAAAACAAAGCCGCTACGTTCAAACCGTCACGACTTCGTATTTTTTAGTTCTGTAAGGTGCTTCCAATACTTTTTGGGCATGAAGTTCATTCTCAATTTGGGATTTCGTCTTTCCTTGATCCCGATATGCTCATAGTACTTCTTCCATAAGTTCTGAAAAGCTTCTTCATTCTCATGCAGTGCTAGGGCCATCTGCTTGTCAAGTGGCGCCGTCCAGCTTTCGTGGGTATCGTAAAACACCGCTTTACCACGCTTGACATCATGGATTACCCACACTTGGTCGGACAATCGTTTTTCAAAATGAGGAGTAAGCACACTTAGAATATCATATGTCGGCTCAAAAGCCGCATAGTATACGTCGGACTTAAGATGTTCAAACCTCAAGAGTCCCACGACCAAATGACTTTCTCTTTCTACCGCTCGAGAAAGCGCTAGTAAGGGATACACACAGTCATGACTGTAATCCTCGATTGCTCCGGTGACAGTAACCGCATAATCGAGAAAAACCCTGATGATTTTGCCTACATCTCCCTGGTCGGACAAGAAAGCATACAGAATTTTTTCGGCAGTACGCTCTCCAAATCGATTTCTTATGCGCCCCATCATTTTTGAAGCAAGATGAGTGTCCGTGACCATATATTCAGGCACATCGAGCAACTTGGGCTCGTAAGAGGACATGCTGCAAATCTCATGGGTCTTGTAATGGTAGGACCAGTAAAGCGCCGTCATCAACCCCTCAATGGTATCATCATAGATCAATATCATCTTTACCCCTTTATCAGCTCAGGCATGGTATGAGCATAGGCATCGAGAAGGGACAGCTGATTGATGCTCTTCCCGCCTATCGTCGAATCGGAGACAATCAGTTGATTCCTAATCGCTGTCGGCTCAAATTCGCCGGACCCATAATATCGCCCACCTAATGTAATAAAATACTTGGCTCTCTTGAGCACTACGCCAGTCTTTTTAAGCCCCTCATATGTGAGAGGACCGAATCTTCTTGATTGCATGATCCTTCTCGCGGATATGGGTCCTATCCCCGGTACCCTCAAAAGGGTATCAAGCGAGGCCTTGTTGACCTCCACAGGGAATAGATTCAGATTGCTGATCGCCCAGAACGCCTTGGGGTCGATCGTGATATCAAGATTAGGCCTGTCGGGACTTAACAGTTCATTCGCACCAAAGCCGTAGAACCTTAAGAGCCAGTCGGCCTGATAAAGTCTGTGTTCACGTAAAAGGGGTGATGTGAGTGTGCTAGGTAAGTTTTTTTCATTTTGAAAAATGGGGACATACGCCGAGTAATAGACCCTTTTCATCGCTCGCGTCCCATACATTCCCTCGGCTAAAGTCATAATTTCATAATCCGAATCATCGGAAGCACCCACCATCATCTGTGTTGTCTGTCCGGCAGGAACGAAAATGTCACCCATTCTGCTCTGCTTCGATTCGATGATACGGCCCTTTAGATAATCCATAGGAAGCAATATCTCATTCCGTGTCTTTTGCGGTGCCAGCAGCTGCAGGCTTCTTGTCGTTGGCAGTTCCAAGTTCAAGCTCATCCTATCCACATATCGACCGGCTTTTTCGATGAGCTTCAGGTCGGCTCCGGGTATCCCCTTCATGTGGATATATCCGTTGTACCCTTCACGTTCCCTTAAGATTTTGACCACTTCAATCATCTGCTCCATGGTATGGTCGGGACTGATCACAACCGCCGAGCTGATGAATAGTCCTTCAATATAGTTTCGTCGATAAAATCCAATCGTCAGCCTCACCAACTCTTCTGGAGTAAACGTGACTCTTTCAGTCGCGTTACTGGACTTATTCACACAATAGGCGCAGTCATAGACGCAATCGTTTGACAACAGAATTTTCAGCAGTGAGATACAGCGCCCATCCTCCGCCCAGCTGTGGCAGATCCCTGGTGGTGACGCATGTCCTAGTTTCCCCTTTTCAGGCGCGCGGTGGCTGCCGCTCGACGAACAGGAGACATCGTATTTAGCCGCTTCTGCCAGTAATGCGATTTTATGTTGAATGCTCATCAGATCACTTCCTTTATAGCGAACGTATGTTCTTACGATTAGTATACACCCTCTTCGAGCAGGATGCAATATCTCATCACAATTACTGTTAATTTGATATAATGGGTTAAAGGAGACCTACCATGACCAATCGTTTTCTGCACAGGCTGCACTATCCATATGCCATACCTTCAGAATTGTTCGACCAAGGAATCAGACTGCTTCATATTTCTGATACGCCAACGATGACCTACGCAAGTCTTAAGCATATCATCGCACTCATCAATCCAACCTATATCGTCCATACAGGAGATTTGGTCGACAACATAAAACTTGAACTTCACCCGTCGAAACTTATCCATTATCAGCGCAAGGTAAAGGCACTTGCCTCCATCCTCAACTCCTGCGAGGCAAAACTCTTTATCACCAAGGGCAACCATGACGACTTTGATACGCTTGGCAAGCTATTCGGCAGCGACCAACTATTTAAGGACATGTGTTATCCTACGATTGAGGGAGTTAAATTAGGAATCTCCCACTACCGGCATAAGATCGACGCTACAAAAGCAGACCTACTGCTTTTTGGACATGACCTAAAGGTAAAAAGTCAGTTTGACCACCACCCTTATCTGAGTAATGCGATTGAAGGTATTTTCGTTTTCGAGTTCCATCCGCTAAAAGTCTATCGGTTATCCTATCCGTTTGGTACGGATGATGTAAGGATGAAAAAATTCAAAGCAGGAATCTAGGAGGACTTATATGTTTCTATTTAGAAAAGGCGCAAGTTTTCTCATCATCGCATCTCATAACATACATGAGACGGTCAACGTACTCACAGAGACCTTCAACCCGATAAGATCGGTCGCCTACTGCGATCATTTCAAAGATAAGTTCGAATGGCTCAGCGGCTTCGCGGGTCCAACTATGTGCGTTCTCCTCTTCGCAGAAGAACTACATCCACTGCTGACTTTTGAAAACCTCGATTTTAAGCATCTCATGCTCGTAGATGTTGAACTCTCCACTCTACTGATCGACTTACTGAACATAAAGGAATCCGCTCAAATCACTAGCGTCAGGGTCTCCCCACAACTAATCATGGCAAAAACTGTAGGTGAACCAGACAAGTATATCCAGCGGGTAATCGATGATCTGGAAGGTGAAATCGGATTGCCCCAAGATCTCTATGAGCGCTATGCGAGCGGTACCATCCTCATGTTTACACAGGACATCCTTAAGCGTTCAGTCCCTTTCAACCGCTTGCATGATAAGGCTCTCTTTTGTCCCTTGCCTGTCTATGAGGTGATGTCCAAACTAAGCCTTAACCGTCTCAAGTACATCAATGCATCAATCGGCCATCACAAGTGGCATGAGTGCACCATAAAGATTTACGATATTTATGAGCAGTATGATTTACATTACAGGAGAGTCCGCCTTATACTGGATCATTCAGACCTTGGGTTTGTCATTCATGAGGGCTGGGGAAGAGACACGGTCAGACCTATGATGTCGGTCGGAGTGTATACTCTGACATTTATTACTTTTCAGGATCCAACAGAGATAAAAAGACTCCTGCAAGTACTGGAGTTCAATGCACAGAATGAGCGTATCGCAGATATCGACTGTTATCTGGGGAAAAAGAAGATAGCATGGCATTCCCTGAGAACTACAAAAAACCAGACTAAACAAGAACTTGCCGCAAGCAATCGAGCGCTTTGCCTTTCACTACTAGATGATGACGAGCTCCTTACGTTCATAAGCCTAGAGACCGCTATCACAAAAGGACAAAAAAAATAAAAAGATCAGTTCGCAATGAACTGATCTTTGGTAGTACAATTTCTACAATTTGCTTTATTCAGCGATAATCTGAACCAGCTCCACTAGTACGGCAACCGCCCTCTCCATGGACTGGATAGGAATCATTTCGTAGCGCCCGTGATAGTTGTAGCCACCTGTGAAGATGTTTGGTGTAGGAATCCCCATAAACGACAACCTTGCCCCATCTGTTCCACCACGGATCGGCTTGATCAGAGGTCTCACACCTGCAGCTTCCATCGCACGCTTAGCATAATCGATAATATGCATCACAGGTTCGATTTTTTCTTTCATATTGAAATAGGAATCTGTGATCTCAAGGCTTATCGTATCTTCATCATACTGATTATTGAGTAGTTCGGCGACCTTTAAGGCAAAGTCCTTCTTATACTCGAAAGCCTCCTTGTCGTGGTCCCTGATGATGTAGTGCATCTGGGCATGCTCTACATTTCCTGTCATATCATTCAAATGATAAAAGCCTTCATACCCTTCCGTATATTGAGGTGCCTGAGTCAGTGGCAAGAGCCTGTGAAAATCCATTCCAATGGCAAGCGCGTTTTTCATCTTATTCTTCGCAGAGCCAGGATGGATATTTCTTCCTTTGACGTTGACGATCATCGTAGCTGCGTTGAAGTTCTCATATTCCAACTCTCCAAGCTCACCACCATCGACAGTATAAGCGTAGTCTACTTTAAAGTTGTCAAGATTCACCGCATCCGTACCGCGACCGATTTCCTCATCAGGAGTAAACATGATCTTTATTTCGCCGTGTGGAATCGCAGGATGGTCGATCAGGACATGTAAAAGCTCAATGATTTCAGCTATCCCTGCCTTATTGTCAGCACCTAAGAGGGTTGTTCCATCGGTTGTGATAATATCATCGCCGATATGGTTTTTAAGAAAAGGAAACTCACTTGGTTTAAGGATGGTTTGCTCGTTGAGGTAAATGTCGCCACCTTGATAATTTTTGTGTATAATCGGCTTAACATTTTCACCTGAAAAATCAGGGCTGGTGTCAAAGTGGGCACAAAAACCGACCACATCGTGCTTGCCTTCGATATTGGCAGGCAAAGTCGCTGTCAAATATCCGTTGTCATCCAGTAAAACATCTTTTAGTTTCAACGCTTCGAGTTCTGATTTTACAACCTTCGCCAGGTCAAACTGCTTTACACTTGAAGGCTGAGTTGTAGAATCCTCGTTAGACTGCGTGTCAATCTTTACATAGCTTAAAAATCTTTCAATTAACCTATTCTCCATAATAATCCTCCTCAATAATCACTCACTTGAGTAAACCGCATAATTTCATTCATAAGAACTCCAACAGCTCCTATACAGTGAAACACCTTACTTATCCATCACGCAATTTTCTCACGTTTTCATTATACACAAAATAAGAGGCTGATGTCTTGATCAGCCTCAAATATTATGCTTTTAATTTACCAATGACTTCCACAAGCAGTTCTTCTGTCTTATCGTTCGGAATCTGACACGTTCCTGCATTCTTGTGACCACCACCGCCATATTGAAGCATGACCTCACCGATATTCACATCTGAAGAACGGTTGATGATGGATTTCCCAACCGTGAATACGGTATTTTGTTTTTTAAGGCCCCACATGACTTGAATTGAAATTTGTGTCTCAGGATATAAGGCATATTTGATGAATCTATTTCCTGGAAGTATGGGATCGACATCCCTTAAGTCTACTACAAGTATTTCATCGTAGACCTTCGCATGATTCTGAATCATCTTCTTAAAGTCGTCCTCATATCTGAAATACAGTTCCACACGTTCCTTCACATCAGGAAGCTCAAGAATCTCATCGATCGTATGGTCTCTGCAGTAGTCTATCAGTTCCATCATCAGTGTATAATTCGATATCCTAAAGGCTCTAAATCGTCCAAGACCTGTCCTTGCATCCATCAGAAAGCTCAGAAGTTCCCACCCTTTAGGTTCAAGAATATCCTCTTTGGTAAACTGAGCTGAATCGGCCTTATCTACTGCAAGAAGCATTTCCTGCCAATCCTCCCTGAACTGATGTTTATCTTTATAGTAATCATAAACCACTCTTGCGGCAGAGGGCGCATTGGGATCAATGATATGATTTTCAGCGACTTCCTGATTTCTGATTGTTTCGCTTAAATGATGGTCAAATGCAAGGTAAGCACCTGAAACATAGGGCAAGTTCGTCGTAATATCAAATTCTGTCACCTGAATGATTCCATCCTGCATATCCTTTGGATGAACAAATTTGATATCATCAATTAATCCCATATCCTTAAGCAAGACTGCGCAAACCAGACCGTCAAAATCACTTCGTGTAATTAGTCTATATTTTCCTTCCATGCTAATCCTCCTTGTTCGTTTGAGCATCCTAGCCTTTTAACACTTGATAGAACAGTTGCTCCAACCGCTGACTATTTCATATATACCTATTAAATAAGTTAATAATCATAGACTTATTATACTAAAAAAATAGCCCTTATCTCTAAGGGCTAACTAAATTTATCACCATACACTAGAAACTTTTCATTTTAACGTGGCTGGTGGTAGTCTTGTATTTGTCATATTTGGCCATCATCTTCGAAAGCTGCGCATCGACTGTGGAATCAATGATTTTCCACTCGCCGTTCAAATACACTTCATTCCAAGCATGATAGGTGGAGGTATAAGTACTTTCACCTTCAATCAATTTTGACTTTATGCCCTGGCTTCGAAGCATTGAAGCCATCAGTGATGAATAATCATAACAGATACCTTTCTTTTCTTCAAGAGTGACATCGATCACAGGTAAATACCTGCTATAGATAGTCGAGGCTTTATAATAGTCATAGACGATCGACCGGATGATATAGTCGTAAACGGCATCAAACTTCTCCTCATCCGTTTCAAGATCAGCCATCAGTTCTTTTGCAAGAACGATTGCCTTCATTTCTTCAGCCCAGCTCATATTCTGCACACTTGCAAGATTTACAGCATCTTCATTGACAGTAACCGTCTTAGAGGCTGATGTGATTTTCTTATATTTATTACTGGAAACATTTTGGTAAATTGCTACTGTGTACAAACCACTGCCCATCTGAAGTGGAAATGATTCATCGTTATCGTTGATATTGTAGATGTACTGCTGCGTATCTCTCTTTATGATTATTTTAAACTTAGTATAATCGGTTGTTGTATAATTTATCTTAACAATTCCTTCATCGGGCTTGTAATTAATAATGCCATCTGCAAATGCGAAACTTGATAACACGGCAATCATTACTACAAACAGAACTACTAACTTTCGCTTCATCTTTCTCGCCCCTTTCATGACTTCAATTATTATATATATACCACATTTGATAAAACATAATCATGCTTAACCGCTAAATAGGTCTTTGGACTCACCAAAGTCCATTGAATCACTCTATGCTTGCAGTCACATTATAACACTAATTCATCGAATGAGCTATCTTTGTGATAGGCAAAAAAAAAGCCTTATCGGCTTTGTCAGATAAAATAGCTGAGAGGGTAACTTATCCTTTTAAAATGATTTTACTCCAACATAATCGTTGATTGATTTTTCAATCGAGTATCTCGCACTACCTTTTGACAACTGTGCATCAACGGTAGTATCGATGATCACCCATTTTCCATTGAGATATACTTCATTCCATGCATGATACACGGATGTATAGGTACTTTGACCATGGATCATTTTAGTTGGAACACCAACGCTTCTTAACATCGATGCCATCAGTGATGAATAGTCGTAACAAATACCATTGTTGTTCTCAATCGTCAATGTGTTGTTTGGAATAAATCGACTATCAACAGTAGCTGCCTTTTGATAATCATAAACTACATTATTGATGACGTACTTGTAAATTGCATTGAATTTTTCTTGATCTGTCATCGTTTCCGTAGTCAATGAATCAGCTAATACAGCTGCGCTAGTATTCTCTTTCCAATTAATGGTTTGAATACTTGCTGTGTAGACTTTCATCATATCCACCGTAACAACTGCAGTAGCAGAAGTCACTTTTCGATATTTGTTGCCATCCACACGTTGATAGAGTCCTATTGAGTAATCTCCGCTTCCCATTTGAAGTGGAAACTCCTCTTGTGAATCATAAAGGTTATAAACATATTGTTCAGTTCCCTTTTTCACTAGAACTTTAAAATCGGAATAATCAGTTGCAGTATAATTGATGCTTACTGTGCCGATTTCTTCGTTGACCTTGATAATGCCACCATCTGCAAAAGCAACGGCGGACAATGTCATGATAATGAGTGTAAGAGTTAATAAAGAAATCACTCTTTTCATCTAATTCTCTCCCTTCGGCACCTGGCTATCTTCATTATGAAGACCCTGTAGTTTTGCGTCCCCACCTCACGATGGGTTTGCCTTGTTACATTTGGGAAAGAAAAGTAAAAAACTTTTCTTTCGGCGACTGGCTGCCATATCACACAAGTGACTTAGGCCCTCTAGTTTTGCGCCCCAATCTTTCAACTGGTTTGCCTTGTCGAGAAAAGATCTGATACCTGGTGTGCAAACATGGTCTACACAACCTATTTGGCAATCAAAGTCTTTCTCTGGAAACTGGCTGTCATAGTTCATATGAACCTTAGACCCTATAGCTTTGCGACACTGATTTTCATCAGCTTTGCGATTTACAGAATAATTTTGGTCAATCGAATCGACTTTTGACTACCCTCTCAACTACATTATACCACCATTTACAACAATACAGTCGTAATTTTGATTACATCTTGATTACAGGGCAGCTACGTTTACAAGTCATATGCTCTTAAAATCTTTTAGGATTATGTAAACAACAAGCGTCATTGGATTTTGTCTTTAACAATATACCTCGGTCTAGCTTTAATCTCGTCATAGATTCTCGAAATATACGTCCCAATAATACCAAGCGAAATCATAATCATAGAACCAGTGATCAGAAGGACCAGAATCACTGTTGAGAATCCATCCAATGCGTTCCCGACCAAGTAATTAGCCAGTGTCTGAATTCCTAAGATGATTGCAAAGAACAAGAAGATAAGCCCGCTGATCATGGTGATATAGAGTGGTTTACTTGTATAAGAGAGAGTGGCATTCAGTGCCAACATGGCCAGCTTCGCAGTAGAAAAATGACTGACTCCATTTACTCTCTCCTCTACATGAAAAGGATGTTGAACGGTTTTGAACCCAACCCATTTTACGATACCTCTGATAAACAGGTTTCTTTCATCAAATCGTCTTATTGATTCAACCACCTGTTTGTCCAGTAGCTTGAAATCTGATGAGTTTCTCATATCTAGATGAGTGACTACGTTTAAGACCCAATAAAATAGTTTTGCAACGGACCTATAAAATAGGGACTCTTTTCCTCTAGTGATTTTTATGCCTTCCACGATATTCGCATCTTCCTTAATCAGCAGCTCGAGCATAGGTCTTATTTGATCGGGCGGATGCTGCAAATCAGAATCCATAAGCAGATAAAGCTGGGCATCGATGCTGTCAAGACCTGCAGCAAGAGCGATTTCCTTGCCAAAATTCCTTGCAAACCTTATCGCTTCTGCCTGAGGATACTCCTTTACGATGGACTCCAGCACCTGCCAGGTATTATCAGTAGAACCGTCATCGACAAACATGAATCGACAATCCACTCGATCTTGTTCAAGTACGCGCACAATCTCCTTAAAATTGGTTTGCAGCGCTTTTCCTTCATTGTAAACAGGAATAATAATCGCTAGTTCCTTATGCCTATTAACCATATCCATAGTTGACTCCTATTTGTAGATTACATTTTTGTAGATCCAAAAATTCCACATCACGATACATGCCATCTTTAAGAGTGGAGATATCAATTCACTGATTCCTAGTATCTCTGTAAAGAATGTCATCAGTACGATATTGGCGACAACCAGATTGAAAATGAACAGCAGTCCATATTGCACCAATTGCTTCCTAATATCCTTTGTCGACTCAAACGACCACTTTCTATTCATTAAAAATACAAACCAGAAAATCACACAATAAACCAGCACACTAGCGATGATATATTGTGCGTTCAACACCTTAATCAGCAGCACATACAAACCGTACTCGATGAAAAATGCAGAAAATCCAGTAATGAGATATCTTACAAATTGACGTGTGAACAGTTTATCCTTTAAAATTTCTATCTTCTCCATCACATTAACCAGCAATTTCATGCTGTCCCCTTTTAGATTTCAGTTCCTTCTGTTCCTTTTGAAAATCCGTTTTCCTTCCTAAAACATAAATTGAAGCCAAGATAAGCAGTGATAAAACACTGATCATCAGTCCAGAGACAAAGCCTGCTGAAACATATGAGAATTCAATCTGATGTGTTCCTTCACGCAGTGGTATCGCAATCATCGCATCTTGATAAGCCATAGGTTCTATTCGGTCACCATCTACTTTTACTTTCCAGCCTTTTTCATAAGGAATCGAAGTATAAAGCAGTCCATCACTGTTGAGTGTCGCAACTCCAGTAAGCTTTGTCTGGGTAAACTCATCCACTTCGAATGCTTCGTCAATCAAATCGTTTCGGGTGACGGTAAACACCTCATCATCGAATGTGACAACATGAATGTCAAAATATCCAGATGCAGAAGCCATTACCTCAAAAGATAACTCAAAGCTTGTTCCCTCTTCCACGATCCCTAAGTCGATGATCACACCTCGTGGGGTTTGGTGGGTGGTGGAAACTCCATTCATTTTAAGCGTAACCGTTTTCGTTTGGTTAAGCATGTAGATATACATCTGTTTTGTTTGCTGCGCAACAAACTCTATTTTCGCTTTTCCTATTTTGGAAGCATCGATATTTTTATAGTGGTATCTTATATCCTCAAGCAGATGCCTATCCATATTTTCATAGGTCTCATTCACCGCTTCTACCCCTTTGAAGAATGTCACCTCATTCCCAGTCGCAAGACTCATGAACTGCTCTTGTCTTCTAAATGGGCTGATGTCGGTTGTCGTCAAGTTGAGGATGTCAGGATTGACCTTAAATCCAAGTGGGAAAGCATACCTGTTCTCGTATACCTCAAGGTCAGTAAACTCGTTAAACTTCGTATAGGCAGCGTTTGGAATAGGCAAAGCAGCATGCTTTGACAGAAGATACTTTATATTGAACATCGCGTTGATCACTGGTGTGCCTGGCAAATACCTATTTGAGTTTCCACCTGGATCGGCAGACATTCCCATTTTCTTTGCAAAGGTGTTCAATTTTGAATTTGCAGTAGATGAGAATTGTGTAATACCCCGATATCCATATAATAAGGGATCGTTAGCGCTATATTGCTGATACATCTCCAGACGGTAAAACCCAGTATCTTTAGCATATAAATCATCTAGAGCAGCCTGTACTTCGCTATTTTGAACAGGATAGTCAGTTCGCCCTGAATTTCCAGCAACCTCTGTCGCATGAAATGCAGACACTGTGATTTCGACTAACAAGACGATCAAAATCATCTTTGCCATAAACTTGATAGAAACCTTGTCATGCTTATAAAGGAGAACAATAGAGGCATAAGCAAGCAGAAATGCCGCACTGATGTAAAAAACCTGTGCATCGAATAATGTTGTGTAAAGTTTTTCATTAACAATCAGATAAACCATCATGACACCAGTTACTTTTAAAACCGCTTTTACAGGTAGTTCATTTAACTTAGTCATCGCTTCATATGCGATTGTCAACAGTACAAATGACAGTAGGAAGGAAAATCTAAAAGGCACCTGATTTGGAAAGTGAAATCCATGCCAAACAAAATTCAAATAATTGATGTTCATACTCAAAATCAAAAATGCAGCAAATGATCCATTGATCACTTTGTTTTTTGTAGGAATTCCTGGAACAAGAAAATAGAAGATCATAAATAGTAACCCGATCATCGTTATGGAAATGTTCGGCAAACCATCTACGACTGTCGGCTCTACATAGGCAAGCAAATTGTTTAGAATATCAAGTATGGAATGATACAATTTAAAGCTAGTTGGATTACCTGATGATAGGCCATATGCACGCTGCATACCTATGAAAATCGGAAGTAAAGTCAACATCGCAGAACCAATTGCCAACACCGAGTACATGACTACCTTTGAAATCTTATTGAAGAAATGTGTGATTCCCTTAGACCTATATTTAGTGAAGTAGACCACAAAGGTATAAAGGGCAATGAACTCACATACAAAATACGCAATATAAAAGTTGCTGATCAGGCTCAGAGCAAGCGTAAAAACAAATAGTCCGAACTTGCCTTCATCCATCAATCTATGTAATCCGAGTATAACAAGAGGCAGCAAAGCAACGCAGTCCAGCCACATGATATCCCAGTAATACCCCATTAAAAATCCACTAAAGGCATACATTAGACCGAATAGGACTATTGACAGATTCTTTGATTTAAATACCCCTCGTAAATACTCCGTAAAGAAGGCACCCGCAAAAGCGATTTTGCCAATCGTAGCAAACAGCATGAATTCCCTTAAAAACTCAGCAGGTACAAAAAAGGATAAGAAGTTGAGTGGACTCATCGCATAATAGGCCATCATTACAAAAAAATTAGTTCCAGTCCCTGTATTCCAGGAATAGAACAACGATTCGCCATGTTGCAGTTTAAACTGAAGTTCCTGCAATATTGGATAGTACTGGTGCCAACTATCGATGATCATGATCTGATTTTCCCCGAAAGGGAATAATCCTTCATTCACAAATGCGAACATCATTATTAGAAATGCAACTGAAAAA
Source organism: Fusibacter sp. A1 (assembly GCF_004125825.1). Taxonomy (NCBI): domain Bacteria; kingdom Bacillati; phylum Bacillota; class Clostridia; order Eubacteriales; family Fusibacteraceae; genus Fusibacter; species Fusibacter sp. A1. Next base: position 43,168 of record NZ_QQWI01000016.1, read on the forward strand.
GTTAGTAAACTGTATCCATAACGCCTTATTAAACTCATACATACCATCCTTTGTAAGTTCTATTAGTTCATATATAAATTATACCACTAATCTCTTTCAAAATGCTATTCTACCAATACCGCATGAATAACCAATCGATATGTTGATTTATAAAGTGGTTCACAAGTAATCAAAGTTAAAACCCTATGAGTGTCTGTTTGATTGATAACCGATGTGTCTTCTGGAACAACAATTTTTTTCTGATATACTTCATAAGTAAATGTTCCTTGCGAAGTGGTCAACACAATTCTATCACCTTTTTCCAACTCATCTAATCGATTGAATAGTAATCCATAATTATAGCCCCTATGACCTGCAATAACCGAATTACCAATATGCCCTGGATATGCTGTATTTTCTAAATGTCCAGCTGAAATTGCAATATCACTAGCGCTTGTACCTTCAACAAGTGGCATATTGACATTAATGCTAGCTATAGCTATCCTTCCCAACAAACTTAAATGTCCTTCTTTGGTGATCAATGGCATTTCCGATTCGTATTTATCTCTTTCGAGAGCTAACTCTACACTCTTCCTATCAGCAAGTGCTTGACGCTCCTTTAGTCTCTCCAATTTTTGTAACTTTATAAAATCAACTTCCTCTTTATAAGATTTATTCTCTTTCTCCAACAGGATGATATAATCTACATCCACAGCATCCCGTTTTGAAAAAACTTCATTTAAAGAGTTGTACTCGTCTAAAAGTGGTTCATGGTTCTGTCTATCAACTGACATTGAAAGAGTTGCTTTGCTAAGAAAATCGTCTTTTTTAAGTAATAAAACAATTGAAAGCAAAACAACAGTAATTATCAGTATAACTCTAATCGCTATTTTCATGTGGGCATCCTCTCTTTTTATAATACTCTAATTATGTAACAGAGGAACTGCTTTCATGATACCCATCCAACACCTTTCCTATTCACGTCTTGAATGGTATCCTTTACTCTAATCCATATAAAACACTCGATTATGATACATCTCACTGTAAGTTTACTATAGATCGAAACACCAATAGTATTGCCATTGTACTTGCTGGTTCTCTTTATCTGAAATTAATTATCAGAAATCATAACATTACTCAAGAGGATTATCGATTTTCTTATATACCACTGCCATTCCACCAGAAAATACTTCAACATACCCAGCGTTTAATGCGGAATTTGATTTTTCATCAAATTTTTCAACCGGACATCTAACATCTAAAACAAGATAATCAGTTTCAAAGTCATTTGGGTATTCATAGAGTTCTTGTACATAATATAGGTGAGGTGTGAAAAACGTCTCACTTGTAATTGAAGCATTTCTTGGTATTAATGATAAAGCCTCATCAGTTCTTACTATTTCCTGACTGAATGTATTATAAATATTTTGATAGTAAGAAAATTTGTCATTAGTAGCTGTCATTAGTAATACTAGAGATGCAAAAATTCCAATTGAGCAAATAGTCAATTGCTTTCTATACTCAAACTTACTAATGTTTTTTATAAATAGAAAGAACATGATAGCTGATACACCATATGTATATTGAAAACCTATGTCATATTGATAAACATATTTAGGCATTAAGTTGATTACTAGCATCGGTATCAAAAATATTAAGTTGCTCCATTTAGAGCTAATGATTGGGATAAATACTAGTGGAGTCAACATATATAATGCAAATTTTAGTTTTTCCAACATAAACACTTGAGTAATGAAAAAACCAGGATTCATTAAAATATTTTTCATTACTACAGCTAATCCCGTTTCATTTGGTAACTGATAGACACTAAATCTATCATCCATTATTCCATAACCATAAAGACTCATTCCAGTTGTAACTAAATAAAAATATATAAACCCAATACACGTTATTATTAAACCTTGCCTAATGTTCTTATTAGCAAATAGATCATAAAAACCAAAAAAAATGATATATAACGCAGCATCTTCCTTAACAAATAAAACCAAAAAAACCAGCAAAATCATAGACTTTTTTTTATTCTTCTCGTAAAAGTAGAGCATCCAAAGCATTAAAGCTGTAAGAAATTTATTTTCATGAAAATCATAAAAAGTTGGACTTACTATTCCTGGATAGAAAAGATAACAACCTGAAATCAGCATTGTAATAAAGGTATTCAAGTTCTGATGTCTACACAATAAGTATAGTGGAATAACTCCTGATGTCACAAAAAATGCTTGAACAATCAGTAAATACTCTGGAGAACTGAATAGTAAATATCCAGGTAGAATTAAATAATAAATCGGAGAAAAATGTATCGCAAAATGCGATAAAAATACATTTCTCTCTAATGTAGTATAAGGTAACCCCGTTTGCTTCATATAGTGAAACATTTGAGTGAAAATCCCAAAATCATATGTTGAAGCATTGTACGTTTTGTATCTAAAAATCGTTGCAGTAGAAATCATGTAGAACATCACCATAAACAGCAATCCAATAATCGCACTTGTGACTTTATTGTTTACTCTTTCAAATTTATTGATATCTACATTTTGGTAATAAGAAATGATGATGACCGACATAATCCCGATCACACCAAGTGTTAGAAAAATATTCTTCTCACTGTCTACTACAGTTAACACGCCAAAACATCCAGAAACAACTACTAATCCTAAATACACAGACTCACTAATTTTTAATTTCAATTTCATATAAATAACAACTGCTAAATAAAGCATCATAGAGATTATAATACTAAAACCGTTTAGATTAGTAACAAATGATAAATTTGAGTTTTTCTCGACTACATTTATCATACTAACTATAGAAGCAAAAATATAAGAAGAAAACAGCATCAAGAGTAATTCTTTATAATTATATCTTCTAAATGCATCAAATTTTCTTTCAGAATGAACACTATTTTGATGTGCTTCAGCTTCTTTTGCAACTACTATATTCTCCATAGTTTACCTCACTTAACATTCCCCAAATTGTTGTATTAACGCTTAAGAACTATTACTTCCTCGTTGCTTTTTAATAAATTTTCAACCTTCCTTATTATTGAATATACTCACATTTAATCAATTTAATCAAAACAGCAAAGTAAGCCGCTAGATGCTCTTTCCATCATATCCTTATTTACTGTTTTTAACAATAGTTTCACTCACTCCACCCTGAAATAGTAATGGCTACAACCCATACCAATAAACAAAATAATAATGCTTCCATCAAGTAGCAGTTAATCTTTGAATAATATAATCAAATTTATCATTATTAATAAAGTCCAAATTTCAATATCAAATTGAACTAATACCTAATGTAATATAATGGAAGCATTGTGCAGTAAGTAAGAATACTTCTCTTTCAAAAGCTTCTTGTGGTTTCATATAGCCTAGAATCCTTCTGGGCAAGGTGTTGCACCAGCTTTGAATAGCTTCAATAGTTTTCAAGGGATAAGGATTGATGCTCCTCCCCTTAGGGATAAAACGTCTAATTAAGCCGTTATGGTGCTCATTTGTGCCACGTTCACACGAGGAATAGGGGTGTGCAAAATAGATCTCACTTTCATCGAACGAGGATAATTCTGAGAACTCAGATCCGTTATCTGCTGTTATGCTCTTGAAGGTTAGACAAAAAAGTTCACCGGCATCTTCTTTGAGCTTTTGCAAGGCACGCTGGACAGCCCAAGAACTTTTTGCAGGCAGCTTACGAATTATCTCCATACGCGTTTTTCTTTCTGTCAAAGTCAATAGAACGCTCTCCCCTTGAGTCTTCTTGCCGATGACACAATCAATCTCCCAATGGCCAAAATCACTCCTATCGTTGATATACTCAGGACGCTCAGCTATGCTTTTCCCTAAGACCATTTTGTTTTTTCGTACGCGTCTAGGCTTGGTAGAACGTTTCGTTTTCTGTGGTAAGTCAATGTTCTTGCACTGCATTAAGCCCAAGTTGATATAATTTATAGACTTTCTTCGTACAAACGCGTTTGCTTGTTTCATAGGTTCCCTCAAGCATCACGCGACCAAATATGGCATCCACTGAATGCTTAGCGGTCTTCAGCTTCTCTTCAACGTGTTGGATGAAATCAATACATTCTAAGTATTTATACGGTTTCGTGAGTTTAAACGGTTCTTTTCATAGATAGTTTTCCCCGCATCTGGCAGGTAAATCATGATAGTTTTACCAGCTTTCTTCTGAGGATTGTACCACGCTTAAATTCATTGCGGATAGTGTTTGATGATCGCTTGAGTTTCTTTGTAATGTAGTAAGGATAACGGTTATCGTCTATGAGAAGCTTAACTTGACCGCGTTCAAAATCATTAAGATATTTATTCTACTTTGATTCTAGTGTATGATGTTGGTAATCCATAGTTGTGCACCTATCCTGTTATATAAAGTTTTGTGGTGAAACCATTATATTACAGGTTGCTCCAGCTATGGATTTTTTATTGGTTCAATTTCATTTTACAACGCGGGATTATTAATAAAGCCACTCAAATTGTATAAATTTGAGTGGCTTTATTATATTTTACTTCTTAAACTATCATTTCTGATTGATACTCTTCTATTTGTTATTAACGCTTATTCCATTTTCTAAATACCCAACCTAGAGCCATCAAACCAGTACCTAATCCAATATCTAAAATTGGAGCAGCTTCGCTAGTTTTTGGTAGAGCACCAAGTGGAATCTCAATATCAAGTTCAATAAGATCTTCTTCTGTTGTAGTAGTTGTAGTAGTTTCAGGAACAGTAGTAGTAACTGAACCTAATGGTGGTGTTGTTTCTGTAATAGTTATAGTTTCTTCCTCTGTAGTAGTTGTTGTTTGTGCTTGCGTAGTAGTTGTAGTCTCTTGAACCCGCTTAGTGGTTCTTTCAATGGTTGATGATATCTCTGTGACTGTTGTCTCAGGTACCGTTGTCTCTGGAACTGTTGTCTCTGGAACTGTCGTCTCTGGAACTGTTGTCTCTGGAACTGTCGTCTCTGGAACTGTCGTCTCTGGAACTGTCGTCTCTGGAACTGTCGTCTCTGGAACTGTCGTCTCTGGAACTGTTGTTTCTGGAACTGTTGTCTCTGGTACCGTTGTCTCTGGAACTGTTGTCTCTGGAACTGTTGTCTCTGGAACTGTCGTCTCTGGAACTGTTGTTTCTGGAACTGTTGTTTCTGTGACTGTTGTTTCTGTGGCTGTTGTTTCTGTGGCTGTTGTTTCTGTAACTGTTGTTTCTGTGATTGTTGTTTCTGTGACTGTTGTTTCAATTATCTTTGTGTAGAATGTAATGTGAGATATAGCAGGTCTATTTACATTATCATCTCCTACAAAAGGTATTTTAGGATTAGTTACTGTACCACTGGTTAATGGAAAATCCATAGTCTCAAATTCAGCAGTGAATTTGATATCATTATCTTTATCATAAAGATACACTGGATCATCAAATAATTTGGGATCAGTATATACAATGCTTCCATCTCCACCCTTTACCACAATTGCATAAATAGGCTTAGTTGATGTCCATGTAAATGAAGTCCCATTAAAGCTTGAAAGTGTTACAGGACCTTTTGTTCCTGTCTCAAAAGCATTAAATTTCGCAACTTCAACATACGGCGAGCCTAGTATATAATCTCCACCATTATTAAGACCTGATGATTTAGATTGGCCGGCGTTAAAACCTTCAGACTCCGTTGCTGCAAATGAGCCTATCGTCGTATACAAAATTAACAACAATACTAGAGCCATTGATTGAATAGCTCTTTCGATATTTCTTTTGCCTCTCATACGGATACTCCTCTCTAATCCGTTTGAATTTTGATTCAACTAAATTTAACTAGCTTTATCACAAAACAAATGGAATTCTGTAAGAATGTACTTAATTTCAAACATTATAAATATATAAAATAGATCAATAGTAGAGCTTAGCACATTAGTATTATGAAATTAAGAATACTCTTTCTGCAATTGCAACATACGTCAACTCATGATTAAACTATTTAAATTTTGTCATCAATGAAACAATGTATGTCTCTGATTCGTAAAACAAAAATTACTGTTATAACCTTTCAAGTATATTCTCTATCATCACCTCCATCGATAGAAGCATCTTGCCGTTATATTTTTTTTATAAGCTATTTCCTTATTATTTGTACCCTTATTGTAGTGAAATAATCATAAATATTACGACATTGAAATTCATTATCGCCATAATGTGATATTGATATCTTTCAAACTGAATTGATGCTTCTAATAAGTAGTTGTCTTAAATTATTATACGAATCAAATATTAAAATTCAGGGGTAATATCATTTTTTTATATTTTTTTCTCGTGGGGGCTGAAAGTCAATTGTAACTACGAACGTACTTTGTTCGTAGCTGCGGAAGTGAATTCTTTTCATTCACGTGCAGGGTTCACGGAGTCCGACCGAAGATAAGGTATCTTAAGAGTTTCACAGAGGTTTGTGGAATGTAGAAGGCAGAATGCGGAAACTCTTGAAGCTACGCTTCGCGAGAGCACCCCACGCGCAAGGGATTCCACATTCCACATACTACATTCCACATACTACATTCCACATACTACATTCCACAAACCTCTCTGTTCTCTTTTACAAAAAAAGAAAAAACACACCAGTAAACTGATGTCTTTTCTTAAATAGGCAACGTTCTATCCTTGCGAGTGTTCTTTACTCGTAACCGGTGTAAGTGAATACTTTTTATTCACGGGCAGGGTTCACGGAGCCCGACCCCAGATAAGGTCTCTTGAGAGATTCACCGAGTTTTGTGGAATGTGGAAAGTAGAATGCGGAAACTCTTGAAGCTACGCTTCGTGAGAGCTCCCCACGCGCGGAACGCGCAAGGGCTTCTTCATTCCACATTCCACATTCCGCAAATCGCTCTTATCTCTTCTATCAAAATAGAAAAAACACACTAGTAAACTGATGTGTCATTTCTTAAATAGGCAACGTTCTATCCTTGCGAGTGTAGTTTACTCGCAACCAGCGTAAGTGAGCTGTTTTTGCTCACGGGCTGGCCACTGGGAACAAAGGATCGTTGCTGTCCAATAAATCATTCTGTACATACGAAAAAACACACCAGTTATAAACTGATGTGTCTTTCTAAATAGGCAACGTTCTATCCTTGCGAGTGTAGTTTACTCGCAACCAGCGAAAGTGAGCTGTTTTTGCTCACGGGCTGGCCACTGGGAACAAAAGATCGTTGCTGTCCAATAAATCATTCTGTACATACGAAAAAACACACCAGTTATAAACTGATGTGTCTTTCTAAATAGGCAACGTTCTATCCTTGCGAGTGTAGTTTACTCGCAACCAGCGAAAGTGAGCTGTTTTTGCTCACGGGCTGGCCACTGGGAACAAAAGATCGTTGCTGTCCAATAAATCATTCTGTACATACGAAAAAACACACCAGTTATAAACTGATGTGTCTTTCTAAATAGGCAACGTTCTATCTTCCCAGCCAGCTGCCCGGCAAGTATTTTCGACGCTAAGAGACTTAACTTCCGTGTTCGAGATGGGAACGGGTGTATCCCTCTTGCCATCGTCACCTAATATTCTGATCTGCTTGTAGAGTTTCTTTCAGAAACTTTCTCCTATTCCTCCTCGTTGAACAAACCACGTTCAACTGGCCGGAAAGGCGCTATGCAGACAATTACCTGCATAGTACTTTGCAAAATCAAAACTTCATATAATCACATTTTGGGTCAAGACCTCGACCTATTAGTATCTGTCAGCTGAACACATTGCTGCGCTTACACCTCAGACCTATCAACCTTGTGGTCTACAAGGGGTC